>JAEUQQ010000107.1 GCA_016789685.1 Acidobacteriota bacterium
CCGGGCGCACTGCCACCGCACGCCACCAGCGCCACGACCGCGAGGGCGACGACTGCCTGCCGCGTCGCCATCTACTTCGCCAGCTCCGCGAGCGCGCCCAGGACGTCGTCGATGTCGGAGGCCGTGTGCGCCGCGTTCACCTGGAAGCGGATCGTCTCGTCGCCTTGCGGCACCACGGGGAACGTGAGCCCCACCGCGAGGATGCGTCGTTCGAACAGCCCGCGCACGATGGCGCGCGTGCGCTCGGTGTCGCGCACCAGCAGGGGGACGACCGGGTGCGGCCCCTCGATCGACTCGAGGCCGAGCGCGGCGAGGCCTTCGCGGAACTGCCGCGTCCGCGCCTTCAGGCCGGCGAGCCGCTCGCGGCCCTCGGGGCCGTCGGCGATGTCGACCGCCGCCACGGCCGACGCGCAGTCGGCCGCGCTGAGCGGGTTCGTGTAGATGTACGTGTCGGCCTTCTGGCGCACGGCCTCGATCAGCTCCGGGCTCCCGGCGACGAAGCCGCCGTTCACCCCGAAGGCCTTGCCGAACGTGCCCACGAGGATGTCGACGCGCGCACCGCAGTGCTCTTCGGTGCCGCGCCCGGTGGCGCCATAGGCCCCGATGCCGTGCGAGTCGTCCATCATCGTCACGACGCCGTCGCGGAAGCGGTGCGTGTGCGCCTCGCAGGCGCGCAGGAGGTCGCCGACCGGCGCGCAGTCGCCGCGCATGCTGAAGATGCCGTCGAAGATCACCACCACGCGGCCCACATCGTCGGGCACCGCCGCGAGCTGGCGCTCGAGGTCGGCAACGTCGTTGTGCGCGAAGATCGCGCGCCGGTTGCTGGCGACGTTGGCAATCCGCATCGCGCGGATGATGCAGTTGTGGTTCAGCGCATCGCCGATCCAGTAGGTGTCGGGGCCGGTCAGGGTGATGGCCGTGCCGAGGATCGTCGTGTAGGCCGAGTTGAACACCTTGGCCGAGGGGCGGCCGACGAAGGCGGCGATCCGTTCCTCGAGGGCGACATGGTGGACCGAGGTGCCGTCGATGAATCGGACGGCCCCGGGACCGGTGCCGAACGCCCGCGCCGCGTGGTCGCCCGCCTCGATGAGGGCGGGGTGGTGCGACAGCGAGAGGTAGCTGTTGGCATTCATCCGGAGGAACTCGCCCTCGGTGTCGCGGAGCCGGTAGCGCGGTCCGCGCACACCGGATGCGGGCACGTAGCCGACGATGACGCGTTCGGGCGCCTTGGCGCGCCCTTCGTTGGCCAACTGGGCGACATCTGCCGCGAGGCTGACATTGAGCCGATCGAGTGCCATGTGCGAAACCCCTTCTCCGGGCACATCTTACCTTTGACGCGGCCGTGGTGGGTGGCGACTGGCGGTCGTACGCGGGCGGTGTGCGCAAACGGCGCTGGCCGGTTCATGGCCGAGTCTGGGCTGCCGATTGCTGCAGTGACGTCGGCAACGGCGCCTCGTCCTCGTGCACCATCCCGGCCGGAGCCTGACCAGACATGATCCCTCCACGTGTGTCCCCCCGTGACCAAGAGCGGCCGTTTCGGTCGGATGAGCTCTTCTTCTCGACCACCGACCGCAAAGGCGTCATCCTCAACGGCAACGACGTGTTCGTGCGGGTGAGTGGTCACACGCTCGAGAACCTGGTCGGCCAGCCGCACAACATCATCCGGCACCCCGACATGCCCCGGGCCGTGTTCGGCCTGCTCTGGGACTACCTCGAACGTGACGCCCCGTTTGCCGGCTACGTGAAGAACATGGCGGCCGACGGTTGCTACTACTGGGTGATGGCGCTGGTGGTGCCGGTGCGCGAGGGGTTCCTCTCGGTGCGCTTCAAGCCGGCCAGCCCCTTCTTCGACGTCGTGCGCAAGCTGTACCCGCAGCTGCTGGCCACCGAGCACGCGGCCGGGCAGGGCAACTGGCGGCGCGGCATGCAGGATGCGACCGCGCAGCTGGTGAGCGCGCTGCACGGGCTCGGATTCAAGAGCTACGACCACTTCATGCAGGCGGCGCTGGCGGCCGAACTGGCCGCGCGCAAGACCGAGGTGCCGTCGCTGACCCTCGATGTCCTGCAGGGCGGTGACACCACCGCTGCCACGCTCGATGCGCTGTCGCACTCGGCCCATGTGATCGACGGCCACCTGAACACGCTCTTTGCGAGCGTCGACGACTTCCTGTCGGTCATCAAGACCCTCGACGAGAAGGCGTCGTTCCTGCTCGGCCTGTCGGCGAACGTGCACCTCGTTTCGCTCAACGCGCTGATCTCGTCGTGCCGCCTCGAGCGGGGAGGCGAAGGCCTTGCCGTCGTGTCGCAGAACCTTGCGACGCAGTCGCACGACAGCATGGCGACGATCGACCAGATGACCCGGCAGCTGCTCGCCCTGACCTCGGCGCTGCGCGACACCGCGTTCAGCCTCAGCGCGGCCAAGCTCGAGGTCGAGATGACGTCGTTTTTCCTGCACGAGCTGCGCGCGCTGGTGGCGGCCGACGCGACCGACGCGTGCGATGCACAGGGGCGCATTGCGACGCTGGCCGAGTCGATCTCGCGCAGCACGGCGCGCCTGGCCGAGGCGCTTCCGCGCGCGCAGGGGGCGCTGCCGGCGTTGCTGCGCCTGCAGCAGGAACTGGCCTCCGACCTGCGACGGCTGTCGTGCGTGCACGTGCTGGGCAAGATCCACGCGGCCGGGATCGACGACGGCGGGGTGTTCATCGAGCTGCTCGAGCGGATCTTCACCCAGCTGTCGACGGCGTCAGAGGAACTGCAGGAACTGCTCGTGGGCGTGGCGCGCATCAAGGACCGCCTGCCGCGATTCGCGACGGCCGCCCGCGTGGCACAGCCCCCCATCGACCGTTTCTGCAGCCTCGCGGCGACTGCGTAGGCGCTCCCCGCCACCCGCGGCATGTTCCCGGCGCCGCCAGCGACTCCCGGCGGAGGCACCGCCTCCGTCAGGTGTCATTCCTTGGAATTGGGGTCAGACCCCAATAGCGCGCACCCTCCGGCCAGTCGGCAGAAAGTGCCGATTTCGGGTCAGACCCGAAATCGGCGGCGGCGCGGAAACGGGCGGTGTCGCCGGGCTGGCCGCACACCGGCTGCAGGAACGCCGGCCACTGCCGATTGGTGTCGTATGGGGCCGTTGGCCACATCGTCGCCGGGACTGCCGGACGCCCGCCTCGAACGCCTCGGGCTCCTCGTGGCAGGCATCGCCCACGAGATGAACACGCCACTGCAGACCGTCGGGCACAACGTGCACTACGCGCGTGACCTGGTGCCACGCCTGCGCGAACTCGTCGAGGCGGCCGATGCGGCGGTGGCGCCCGGCGCCTCGCCCCAGGCCCGCGAGGCATACGCCGTCCTGCGTGCCGAGTGCACGCAGGATGACTGGCTCGACGACATCGGCCCGTGAGTCGACTCAGCACCGGCGAGGGCGCGACGTCGGCCCGGCGCGCAGGCGTCGCGATCACCAGCGCCGCCGACAGGAGGCTGACGACGGGCCCGCCAAGGCGGCGTCCGAACGTGTACACGAGCACGACAAACGCCGTGATCACCCGGCGCGACTTCCTCGCGACCGGCGTGGCGGCCACCGCCCTCGTATCGGCGTGCCGCCAGCAGGAACGCGCCCCCGCTACGACGCCCGCGTTGCCGGCAGCGGAGCCGCCCGGCGTGCCCCAGGTGCTCGTCGTCGATGCCGGAGCGCCGTTTGCGGGATACCTCGTCGAGGTCCTCGCGGTCGAGGGAGTGCTCGGCATCGCCCGCGCCGATGGGCGCCTCGCCGTGCCGGCGTCGCTGGCCCGCGTGCAGGCGGTGGCCGTGCACGGGTCGACCATCTCGGACGCGTGGCTCACCGCGCTCGACGCGTTCGTGCAGCGTGGCGGCGCGCTCGTCGGCATCGATGCTCCACGTGGCCTGCTCGCACGCTTCGGCATCGTCGTCACCGATGCCGGCGTGTCGCAGGGCGACGACCTGCGTGACGTCCCCGTCACGCTCGCGTTCGCCGGCCCCGAGGCGCCCGGGGCGCGCGTCGTCGTGCGATCGTCGGCGTGGGTGACCGCCGCGGGTGCCGTGGTGGACGCGAGCCTCGAGGCGGCGCCCGGGCACGCCGCCGCGCCTGCCCTCGTCCGCGTCGAGCGTGGCTCGGGGCGCGCCACGTTTTGGTCGTTCGATGTTGCGAAGAACATCGCGTGCCTGCGACAGGGACATCCTGGCTGGGTCGATCGCGAACGCGACGGCGCCGCCGGCGTGCGCGCGATCGACGCGATGGTGGGATGGTTGCAGCCGCCGACGCTGGCACACGCCGATGCCGACCTGCTCGCGCGGGCCGTGGTCGATGGACTCTCGGCCTCGTCGGATCGTGCAGGACCCCTGATGCGTGCCGACCACTTTCCGGGTGGTGCGCCGAGCGTGCTGGTGCCGACGTCCGATGCGCACGGCGTCGGCGCCGGCGTGATCGATGGCCTCGTCCAGCGTCTCGAGGCTGCGGGCGGCTCGCTGTCGATCTACTACGCGCCGCCCGGGTCGTCGCCGTGGCGGCGACGCGCGCGGCGATGGCGGTGGGCGGCGGGCGACCTGCCGCTGGTGGGCCGGGCAGCATACAGCGCCGCCGCGCCCCCGTCGCCGCGGCTCGTGACCGACTGGCGGCGGCGCGGCCACGAGTTCGCGCCGCACCCCGACGTCGACCGAGGCCTGGCCGAGGGCCTGGCGGCGGCGTGGCGACGATTCGACGAGGATGGCTACGGCACGGGCCACGTGACGACGCGCACGCACAAGGTGCTGTGGAGGGGGTGGGCCGAGACGGCTCGTGCCCAGCGCGCCATCGGCGTGCGGATGAACCTCGACGCCTATGCCGTCGGGCCGGCGATGCGCGCCGCCGACGGGGCGTGGGGGCACGGTCACATCAACGGCAGCGGCCTGCCGTCACGGTTCGTCGACCCGTCGGGCACCGTCATCGACAGCTACCAGCAGGCCACGCAGATCGTCGATGAGCAGTGGCTGGGCGCGTTTGGCGGGCCCGAGGGGCTCAGCGGCGCCGATGCCGGAGCCCTGGCCGCGCGACTGGTGGCCTCGTCGGCTGGTGGCCCGCCCGTCGCCTGGTGCGCGCAGTTCCATGCCGACGGCTTCGCGGCCGATCCGTTCCGCGCGTCGCAGAGTGTCGCGTTGCTCGAGGGCACTCTCGCGGCATGTCGGCGCCTTCGCATCCCGGTGCTGGCGGCCGCGCAGTGGCTCGCCTTCCTCGATGCGCGCCGCGCCACCGCGATTGTCGAACGGCACTGGAACACGGCGACGCGCACGCTGACGTGCACGATCGATGTCGGACGTGTCGCGGGGACGCTCGGCGTGCTGGTGCCGGCGACCCTCGGGGGCACCGGCATTGCCGCGGCGCGGATCGACGGCGCGCAGGCAACGCTGGATGAGCGCGTGATCGACGGCCGGCCCTGGGCCCGCTGCCTCGTGGCCGCGGGCCGTCACCAGCTCGAGATCACCTACGGGGTCACGTCTTTCATTGCCACAAATTTCAAGACCTGACCCCACGGGGCCGCCGGCGTTCAACGCGCCGCGCACGACCTCGCCACCGGCTGCGGCGCCACGCCCCTTGCGCCGGCGATCGACTAGACGCCGCAGCCGCCCGCAACCTTCTTTGCCGTCCGCACCACGGGCTTCGCGGCACCGCGCGCCGCGATGAGCGCGGTGAGCTTCGGCGCGGCGGCCCGCCTGAAGTCGAGCGTCTCGGCATTGGGCGCGGCAACGCTCGCATGTGCGGTCACGCCGAGGATCTCGCTCCGGAAGCCGCCAAGGCCCCCCTGGAGCGCGGCGACATTCTCGTAGCCCAGGAGGGTCGCCAGCCTCGCGGCGGTCACCGCCTCGCCCTCGTCGTCGGCCACGAACACCTTGAGATCACGCTCGCGACCGAGGATGTCGCGCCACGTCTTGCCAAACAGGTCGCGCGCCGGGATGTTGATCGCCCGCGGCAGGCCAAAGGCCGTGAATGCCGCCGCATCGCGCGTGTCGATGACCTGCAGGCGCGGGTCATCGTCGAGGATCCGGAACGCCACTTCGTCTGCCGTCACCATGCGCACCGGGTGCGCCTGCGCGTACGCGCGGTCGGTGGCCGTCGCAAGCAAGCGCGCCTCTGGGCGATCGAGGCGTGCCACGAGCACGCTGACGACGACCAGGGCGACGGCGGCCATGCGGTGGCGCGAGACGGGGAAGCGCGACACGGGCCCGTCGGGGTTGACGCGTCGCTCGATGCGGCCCGTCGCCACGAAGGCGCCAATCGCAACGATGGTGATGGCCACCGCGACCACGCCCGGCGACACGCCGAACACGCCGGGCAGCGTGAGGTCGCCGAGGCCGCGCGCGGTGTAGATCGCCTGCAGCGAGGGAAAGGCCTCGCCGAACGCGAACGCGCCGACGAGGCCGCCGAGCACGAAGAGCATCGCGTCGATGCGACCGACCGCGGCGCCGCAGAAACTCGTGCCCGGGCAGTACCCGCCCAGCACGAAGCCCAGGCCCATGATGGCCCCACCGAGCAGGGCCGAGGTGACGAACATCGGGTTGATGTAGATCACCGAGGTGTCGAGCAGGCCGAGGCCGTTGAGCAGCACGATGCCGATCATGGCGGTCACACCCGCGGTGAAGAACACGCGCAACACGGTGAAGTCGATGCCGTAGAACAGCCCGGTCAGCTTCCGCGACGACGAGAACCCTGCCTGTTCGAGGATGAACCCGAACGCGACGCCGACGAGCAGCGCCACGATCAGGTTGAGTTCGTCGGTGATGATCTCAGGAACGAGCGGGCCCATGGCTGGCCTCCGGGGCGGGAATCCACAACCTGCGAACGAAGTAGGCCGACGCGTAGGCCGAGCCGAAGATGGCGAGCATCGTGACGATGCCGCCGGCCGACATGACCGCCATGCCGCTGAGCGCCGCACCGCTCGTGCAGCCGCGCGCGAACTGGGCGCCGATGCCGAACAGCGCGCCGCCGAGAGTCGCCATGATCAGGCGGCGTCGGGCAGTGACGTGGCGCGGCCGTTCGGTGACGAACTCGAGGCGGTTGGCGATGACGCCCGAGAGGAACGCGCCAATCACCACGCCGATCAACTCGAAGACGAGCCACGACTTGAGCGGGCTCGTGTCGACGGGGCTGTGTGCGTAGAAGGGATTGGCCGCGGCGTGCTGCGGGGCCACCGTTTCGACAGCGGCCGACAACGTGCTGCGATACGCGCCGCTCGCACCGAGCCCGCGGCCGGTGATGAACACGGTGACCAGGAGGAGGGTGCCGAGCAGGACGCCGGCGAGATACGGGTTCATGTAGGGTGCGCGCATCACTGGGCTCCGTCAGCGGGCAGGGGCGTTCGCGGTCGCAGGGCTCGCGGGCGCGGGTGGAGGCGTCGAGACGGGTGCTGCGACGTCGTCGTGCAGTTCCTCGTATCCCGTGATCATCGCCCTGAGGTTCGAGGTGAGCGTCGTGCCGGTCGTGATCAGGTAGACGTGGGCGATGAGGAACGCGACGAGCAGGAACGCCCCGGCGGTGTGCACGACGGCAATCGTCTCGAGGCCATCGACGCTGAGGCCGGTCATGCCCCCGCGCGCCGGGTAGCGATACACCAGATAGAGCACGCCCGACACCACGACCACCGGGATGACCAGCAGTTTCAGCTGCAGGTAGACCAGCTTCTGCAGCGGATTCAGCTTGCTCAGCACCGTCTTCCGGGTCGGGTGTGGTGCCCCACGGAAGACGCCGACCAGGTAGTACTCGGCCTGCGCGCGCAAGTTCGTCAGCGTGGGCAGGTACTGCCGCCACTCGTCGGTCGTCAGGTGCCAGAACGCCGCGAAGACAATCAACACCATGAGGACGATGGCCGCGACGCGGTGATAACGCACCGCCTGCTCGAACCCCAGGAAGCTGAACGACCCGTGGATCTCGAAGCCGGTCAGTGCGAGAAACAGGATCAGCAGCGCCTGCGTCCAGTGCCAGAAGCGCTCGAATCCCTTGTAAACGTAGACCTCGCGCGGGCTCATGCCGTCCTCCGGGTACGGGTGCTCACCGCGCGGGCGAGGCCGTGGACCACTACGCCGAGCCCGACGGCCCACAGGGCCAGGGCGCCAAGGGCATCGACAGTCGAGTTCCGGTCGCGTCCAGGCAGGTAGACCCCCTGCACGCCGGCCAGGCGCGAGTTCGTGCGCGTGTGGCACTGGTTGCACTGCAGCGACTGGGCTTTCGGCGCGACCTGGTGGTTGACGGGCCACGTCATCTCGGTCGGGACGAAGCCGTGCCGTCCGCTGTAGGGCAGGCCGGCGACCTTCATGCCTTCGCGCGCGGCCTCGTTCCAGTCGAACTGCTTCCAGTACGCGCCGTCGCCGGCGACCGTGCCCACCAGCTTCGGCTGGTAGACGAGTTTCGTGCCGGGGTCGTATGGCTGCACGGCCCGATGCACCTTGACCGGGATGATCCGGGCGTCGGGATCGTCGTGGTCGCCGAACAGCGTATTCATCGGCACGGGCCGGTCGGCGTCGACCTGGTCGCCCAGCAGGTAGTGCGTTGCCGTGCCGTTGAACCAGATGTACTCGGGCGTCACGTTGGTCGCCCACGTGAACGTGCCCTTGATCGAGGCGTAGGTGATGTTGCCCTGCGCGTCGTGTTCCTCGTACGGCTTGCCGTCGCGCAGCCTCCCGGCCGTCGACCAGTCCCATGTCATCTTCGTCGCGTTGGCGCGTGCGTAGGCGGGGATGTGGCACGTCTGGCACGCCACCTTGACGGTGTGCTCGTTGAGCAGCGCGTCGGGATGCGGGGCGTTGCCGTGGCACTGTTCGCAGGTCGAACGGTCGCGGTTCATCGACGACACCGAGTAGACCTTGCCGAGCATCTGGTGGTTGGGGGCGCGATGGCAGTCGACGCACTGCAGGTTGGCGCCGTCGCTGGCCATGTGCACGTCGAGGTCGCGCGACGGCTCGAACATGGCCTGCTCGAGGTCGCCGTGCTTGACGTTGTTGCCGCCGCCGCCGAAGAAGTGGCAGGTGCCGCAGTTGCTGCGCTGCGGCCGGCCCACCTTCTGCGCCACGAGATTCAGGTTGACGGCCGGGGCGGGCACCCCGCCACCGGTGCGCTCGTAGGTGCCGGAGTTGTCATGGCACGCGAGGCAGTCGATGTTGCTCGCGTTGGTGAAATCAAACGCCTGGTCGACGTAACCGAAGCCCGCATGGCACTTGTCGCAACCGGTGAGGTTGCCTGCGACGCCGATGCAGAAGTTGTTGAGGACGTTCTTCTTGCCGATCGTCCGGATGCCGCGCCCCGGCATGTACTCCTGCCGCGACCAGTTCCAGTGCGACGAGGCCATGACCTCGTGCCCACGCTCGGTGTGGCACGACAGGCAGGCCATGGTGACTTCTTGCGGGGCCGTGAACGGGCGCTGCAGGATCTCGAACTTCGCGTGGTCGGCCGGCGCGGCCCGTTTCCTGGCGTAGGTGGCCTTGAGGATGTCCAGCGGCGTGGCGTCGGTCGCACGGCTACGGAACGAGCCGACCGCGACCACGACCGCCAGACTGAGCAGGACGAGGACGAGGACGATCTTGCGCATCGAACACTCCCGGGCCGGGCGACATCACGGCGCCTCGGTCCTGCACCCAGAGATGCAGGATTCTCACGGGAGATACACCTCGGTCCCCGTCCGCCTGCGCGCGACGGGCGCTACGCCTGCGGGCGCGGCCTGAAGACCGGCCCGCCAAAGGCGAAGATCGCGCGCCCGGCCACCGGGTTGATGAGCAGGGCAAACGCAATCCAGAGCGCGATGCCCGCCAGCGCCACCGTGCAGACGGCGATGACCACGCCGAGCCAGTCGCCGCCACCGAAGTGCTTCCAGATGCGGGCGATGTAGAGGAGGTCGATGTCGACGAGAAACGCCATCAGCAGCGACGAGAAGAAACCGAAGCCATACGTGAACGCGAGGAAGATGACCAGGAAGCACAGGTCGACGGCGAGCACCACCGTCGGATCGGCCAGCTGCCCGCGCGACGCGTTGTCGAGCGCCCACCAGTTGATCACCCAGTTGAAGGCAAACGAGGTGAACAGCGTGCCGCCGTACAGGTTGTGATTCAGCAGGTTGCCCAGGCCCGCGATCAACTGGCCGCCGGCGCCGAACAGCAGGCAGAAAATCGCAGCCGTCCGCAGGCCCTGCGGCGTGAGGCTGACGCCCAACGCAATCGGCATCAGGGCCGCGCACCCGATGGCGAGACAGATCAGGCCGATGGCGGTCGGATCGGCGATTGCGGTGGTCGGCGTGGCGGGGGACGCGTGGCTGGTCATGACGACTCCTGGTACACGGAAGAAGGCACGGAGCGGCGACGTCGTCGTCGCCACGATCCGCGCCGCCATGATACCGTCCGTCGCAGCCAGCGGCCTCGACACGTGCGACGGGGCCCAGTGGAGGACTCCCGTGCGCGTCGTGTCACTTCCCGTCCCGTCACCCCTGCCGATGGTCGCCCTTGCCCTGCTGGCCGTCGCCACGACCGTGCTCGCCCAGGACGCGGCGCCACCCGTGCGCATCGCCACCGGCCTCGTTGCGGGCGCGCCGACCGTGCATCCAGGTGTGCGCGTGTTCAGAGGCCTTCCGTATGCCGCCCCGCCGACCGGGGAACGACGGTGGCGCGCGCCACAGCCCGCGCCCGCGTGGACCGGCGTGCGCCAGGCCGACGAGTTCGGCCCGGCGTGCATGCAGGACACGGCCCGACGCCGCGCACCGTGGACCGAGGAGTTCATGGTGCAGGAAGGCGTCAGCGAAGACTGCCTCTACCTGAACGTCTGGACCGCATCGGGCACCGGCGCGCCTGCGACGCGCCCCGTCCTGGTCTACATCCACGGTGGCGCCTTCAGGGAAGGCTCCGGCGCCGTGTCGGTCTACGACGGCACCACGTTCGCCGCCCGCGGGCTGGTCGTCGTCACCATCAACTACCGGCTCGGCGCGTTCGGGTTCCTGGCGCACCCCGCGTTCTCGGCCGAGGCGACCACATCGTCGTCGGGCGTGCACGGTGTGCTCGACGCGATCGCCGCGCTCACGTGGGTGCGCGACAACATCGCGGCATTCGGCGGTGACCCGGCACGCGTCACGATTGCCGGGCAGTCGGCCGGCGCCGCGATGGTGCACGCGCTGACCGCATCGCCGCCCGCAAGGGGACTGTTCCACCGCGCGATCGCGCAGAGCGGGTCGGGCATCGCGGGCATCACGCCGATCGTGCTCGCCGAGGCCGAACAGCGTGGTGCAGACCTCGCGACGGCCCTGGGGGCGACGACCGCCGCCGCGTTGCGCGCCGTGCCCGCGGCCGACGTGATGCGCGAGGCGGCACGCGCGGGTTCCGCGGGACTCACACTCCGCCCGGCGATCGACGGCCGCGTCCTGGTCGCCGACACGCCCGACGCCTTCGCGCGTGGCATCCAGAACGACGTGCCCATGCTGACCGGCCTGACCGCTGACGAGGGCAGTTCTGCGCCGACCTATGGCCGGATGACGCGCGAGCAGTTCCTCGAGCAGACGCGTGGCCGCTTTGTCGAACTCGCCGATCGGTTCCTCGCGCTCTACCCGGCGGGCACCGACGCGGAGGCGGCCGTGTCGCAGGTGGCCGCGGCGCGCGATCGCGGGAAGGCGTCGATGTTCCTGTGGGCCGAACTGCGCCAGAAGAGCCCCGCGACCGCCTCGAAGGTGTTCACCTACTACTTCACGCGCGGGATGCCCTGGCCGGAGCATCCGCAGTTCGCGGCCTTCCACACCGGCGACGTGCCGTACGCCTTCGGGGCGCTCGAGCGCCTCGCGCGTCCGTGGACGCGTGTCGATCGCGCGTTGTCTGACGCGATGATGTCGTACTGGGTCAACTTCGCGACGAGCGGGGATCCGAACGGCGGCCAGGCGACGCCGTTTCCTCACGTCGATCCGGCATCGCCCGCCACGATGGAGCTTGGTGAGCGTGTGGGCAGGCGTCCGCTCATGGACGATGTGCGGCTCGCGTTCTGGCGAGACTTCTTCGCGTCGCCGCATGGCAAGCGCGTCGGCATGTTCTGATCGTGCCGAGTCACTCAACGTCATGACCCCGCTGTACGGCGCCGTCGAGGCAGGCGGCACCAAGTTCGTCTGCCTCGTGGGCTCGGGCCCCGACGACATCCGGGCCGAGGCGAGGTTCCCGACCACCACGCCCGCCGAGACACTCGGACGCACGTTCGCCTTCTTCCGCGAGCAACGCGCCCGTCATGGCGCCCTCGCGGCCGTCGGGTTCGGGTCGTTCGGTCCCGTCGATCTCGATCCCGGGTCACCGTCGTACGGCCGCATCACCTCGACACCCAAGCCGGGCTGGGCCGACACCGACATCGTCGGCGCGGCGCGGGCGGCGCTGGACGTGCCGATCGGGTTCGACACCGATGTCAACGCGGCCGCGATGGGCGAGTGGCGCTGGGGGGCGGCGCTTGGCCTCGACACGATCGTGTACCTCACGGTCGGCACCGGCATCGGCGGCGGCGGCCTGATTGGCGGACGCCCCATGCACGGTCTCGTGCACCCGGAAATGGGACACACCTGGGTGCCGCACGACCGCGCGGCCGATCCGTTTGCCGGCTGCTGCCCGTTCCATGGTGATTGCCTCGAGGGGCTCGCCAGCGGCCCGGCCATGCGCGCGCGGTGGGCCATGGCGGCCGAAGACCTGCCCGCCGGACATCCGGCATGGCGACTCGAGGCGCACTACCTCGCGTACGCCGTCGCCAACTTCGTGTGCACCCTGTCGCCGCAGCGCGTGATCCTCGGCGGCGGCGTCATGACATCGCCGCACGTGCTGGCGCTCGTCCGCGAGGCGGTGGTCAGCCTGCTCAACGGCTACGTCCAGGTGCCCGCGATCCTCGATCGCATCGACGACTACATCGTCGCGCCCGGACTCGGGGCGCGTTCGGGTGTGCTCGGGGGCCTCGTGCTCGCCGAACAGTGCGCGCGCGCCTGACAGCGGGCCGCGGCAGTGCGCCGGCTCGCGGCCCACGCCGCGTGCCTGGCTTCGCAGTGACCGCCGCCACAATCGACGACACCGTGCGCCGCGAGCGATAGAATGCCCGCCATGCGCAGGCTCTTCGTCACCCTCGTCGCTGCCTCGACCATCGGGCTGCTGTTCATGGCTGGACTCGCCGGCGTGCAGGCACAGGCCGACCGCGCCACGCGCGCCGGCTTCGACATGGCCGCGTGGCTGGCGCACGTGAGCGCGCTGTCGTCTGACGCGTTCGAAGGACGCGCGCCGGGGACGCCCGGCGAAGAGAAGACGGTCGCCTACCTCGTCGATCAGTTCAAGCGGATCGGCCTGGCACCTGCCGCCGGGGATGGCACCTACGTGCAACCGGTACCGCTGGTCGGCATCACCGCGACGCTCGATCCGCTCGTGTTCCGATCGGGCGCGCGCACGCTCTCGCTGGCGCCAAAGGACGACTTCGTGGCGTGGACGAAGCGGCATGTGCCCGAGACCAGCCTGCGCGAGTCGGAGCTGGTGTTCGTCGGCTACGGCGTCGAAGCGCCAGAGGCCAGCTGGGACGACTTCAAGGGCGTCGACCTCGCCGGCAAGACCATGGTCGTGCTGATCGGCGATCCGCCGGTACCTGACCCGGCGGATCCGTCGCGCCTCGATCCGAAGACGTTCAACGGGTCGGCGATGACCTACTACGGGCGCTGGATCTACAAGTTCGACGTGGGGGCGGCACGTCGCGCCGCGGGTGTGATCATCGTGCACGAGGCTGCCGCCGGCTACGGCTTCAACATCGTGCAGGGCCGCCTGGGCGAGCTGTTCGACCTGCGTGCGGCCGACAACAACGCGGGCCGGCCGGCCCTCGAAGGCTGGATCACGCTCGACCGCGCGCGCGAGCTGTTCGCGATGGCGGGCAAGGACTTCGACGCGCTCAAGCATGAGGCATCGACACGCGCCTTCCGCCCCGTGCCACTCGGCGTGACCGCCTCGGCGCGCATCCGCAACGTGCTCAGGCCCGTCGACTCGCGCAACGTGATCGGACGCCTCGCGGGCAGCGACCCCGCGCGCGCGCCCGAGCACGTCGCGTTCACGGCGCACTGGGATGCGTTCGGCCTTGGCGCGCCCGTCGACGGCGACCGCGTGCGGCACGGCGCGCTCGACAACGCCACCGGTGTGGCGGGCCTGCTCGAGATCGCCAGGGCGTTCGCCTCGTCGACCCCGCGCCCACCACGTTCGTTGCTCTTCATCGCCGTCACGGCCGAAGAGCAGGGCCTGCTCGGCTCGGAGTTCTACACGCGCGCGCCGGTGGTGCCGCTCTCGCAGACGCTTGCCGTCCTGAACTTCGAGATGATGAACATCTACGGGCGCACGTCAGACCTGATCGTCTACGGCCTTGGCGCCTCCGACCTCGACGACGTGCTGGCGGTGGCAGCGGCTCGCCAGCAGCGTGACCTGCAGCCAGACCCGGCGGCAGAGCAGGGGTGGTTCTACCGCTCCGACCACTTCCCGTTCGCGCGCAACGGGGTGCCCGCCCTGTGGGCCAGTGGCGGCGACCGCTTCATCGGCAAGCCGCCGGATCACGGCACGCGCGTGCGCGACGAGTACGTCGCCAGGCGGTATCACTCGCCGCTCGACATCGTCAGGCCCGAGTGGGAACTCGATGGCGTCGAACGCGACCTGCAGATCTACTTCGACGTCGCAGAACGCGTGGCGCAGGCCGAGCGGTGGCCGGCATGGAAGCCCGGCGCCGAGTTCAAGGCGAAGCGCGACGCCATGCTGACGCGCTGAGGGACGGACGCCATGGGAGACGAGCACGACGGCCTCTATCGACGCCTGCAGGAGCACCTCGATCGCATGCCGGTCGGATTTCCGGCGACGGCGTCGGGGGTCGAGATCCGGATCCTCCGCCGGCTGTTCTCGCCTGACGACGCGGAACTCGCGCTCGACCTGAGCGCCATCGCCGAGCCCCTGTCGACGATCCACCGCCGCACGCGTGGCCGCCACACGCGCGGCGAACTCCGCGCCGCCCTCGACGGGATGGCCGATCGCGGCCTGATCCTCCGCCTGGGCCGGACACGCCCGAAGTACGGCAAGTACCCCTTCGTCGTCGGCATCTACGAGGCGCAGTTGACGCGGATGACCGCGGATCTCGAGCGCGACATCCTCGCGTACTTCGAGGAGGCGCTCGGCAGGACCCTCCACACGACCGGGACGACGCAGATGCGTACCGTGCCGGTCAACGTGCCCGTCGCGGTCGAGAACGACGTGGCCACCTACGACGACATCCGCGCGTACGTGCGGGCAACCGCGGGGCCGTTCGCGGTGATGGCCTGCATCTGCCGCGAAGGCAAGGCGCTCGTCGGCCATGCCTGTCAACAGACGACGCGCCGCGAGACCTGCCTGACATTCGGCGGGGCGGCCAGGGGCGTGGTCGAGGCGGGGGCGGGCCGGTTCATCGAGCGTGACGAGATGCTGGCCCTGCTCGACGAGGCCGACCGCGACGGCCTCGTCCTGCAGCCCGGCAACACGCAGTCACCGATGTTCGTGTGCTGCTGCTGCGGGTGCTGTTGCGGCGTGCTCACGACGGCCAAGCGCCTTCCGGAGCCGGCCTCGTTCTTCAGCACCAACTACCACGCGCAGGTCGACGGCGAACGGTGCGTCGCCTGCGGCGCGTGCGTCGACCGGTGCCCGATGGGGGCCATCGCGCTCGACATGTCGGCGGCGGTGGCGCTGTCGCACTGCATCGGGTGCGCCCTGTGCGTGTCGGCCTGCACCTCTGACGCGCTGGCGCTCACCCGCAACGATGCCGTGCGGGTGCCGCCGAAGACGATGCCGGCGCTCTACGCCAACATCTACCGCGAGCGGTACGGGACGCTGGGGCTCGCGTCAGCCGCCGCACGCCGCCTGCTGGGCATCAAGGTCTGACCCACACGGCAACACACGTCGCCGCGACGGGCCGGTCGCGCGAGGGCGCCCCGGGCCCGCGTGACGTTCGTATTCCTGCGCGGCGCAGCGCGCCGGCATGGCGTGATCGCGACCGTGTGACGGGCGCGGCAGGACGGCGGCCTAGGCGACGGTGGCCGGGCCCGCGGGTGTCGGCGCGGAATCCCACGTCCACTTGCCGTCGCGCTTCACCCGCTGCAGGCTGACCGAGTACTGGTACTTGTCGGCCCGGTAGTACGTCTCGACGACCTCGAATGCCCGGTCGCCCTCGGTGTACATGATGCGGGTGACGTGCATCACCGGATAGAGCACCGGGATGTCGAGTTGCGCGGCGATCTCCGGGTCGGCAGGCGCGGCTTCGACGGTCTCGTGCGCGCGCACGATGGGGATCTTGAGGTCGCGCTCGAACACCGTGTTGAGCGGGACGGTGCGCAGGACGTCGGGATCGATCTGGTCGCCGATGGCCGTGGGCACGTGGTTGACCGTGAACGAGAACGGTTCGTGGCCGATGTGACGCAGGCGCCGGATCTGGATGATGGTCGTCTCGGCCGGATCGAGGTGCAGCAGCCCGCGCACGCGGTCGGGGACGGGCACGCGTTCGACGAACACCGACTTGACCTCGAGGTGCTTGACGCGCTCGTAGAGTTCCTCGAGGAATCCCGTGTACTTGATGGGCGGCAGGCCCGACGGGGCATCGACCGAGACGAACGTGCCCTTGCCGGGCACCTTGATGAGCAGGTTCTCGCGCACGAGTTCGCGCAGGGCCTCGCGCACGGTCACGCGGCTCACGTTCAGCTCGCGGCGGAGTTCGTGTTCTGACGGGATCTGCTGGCCCGGCGCGTACCGGCGGGTCGTGATCTTGTAGCGAATCAGCTGCTCGACCTGCTGGTAGAGCGGGATCCCGCGGTTTTCGCGGCGAACGGTGGCCGCGGGTGCAGGGTCGGCATCGGTGAGCACGGCCGACAGCATACCACCCTGTCCGTACGGTCAGGACATGCCTTCTTGTATTGTTATCCAGACACGTATAGAGTGCCGCCATCACCACATCGCGCCCGGCCACGCCTGTGTCCGGATGCGGAGGAGGCTCACTCGTGAGGCCGTTGGAAGGCGTCCGCATTCTCGATCTGTCGCGCATGGTGGCCGGCGGCGTGTCTGGCATGGTGTTCGCCGACCTCGGTGCCGACGTGATCAAGGTCGAGCAACCGGGCAGTGGTGATCCCCTGCGCCAGTGGACCACCGAGGGCCAGGCGTTCTGGTGGAAGGTCTACGGCCGCAACAAGCGCTTCGTCACGCTGAACCTCAAGGTTCCCGAGGGGCGCGCGCTGTTCCTCCGGCTCGCCTCGGAGTGCGACGCCGTCGTCGAGTCGTTCGTTCCAGGTACGCTCGAGCGGCTGGGCCTCGGCTGGGACGTGTTGCACGCCCACAATCCCAAGCTCGTCCTGCTGCGCATCTCGGGATGGGGCCAGACCGGCCCCGGCAGCCAGCGTCCCGGCTTCGGCACCCTCGTCGAAGCCGCGAGCGGATTCGCCGCGATGAACGGCGAACCCGACGGCGCCCCCATCGTCCCGTCGTTTCCCCTGGCCGACACCGCGTCGGCGTTGTACGCCTGCACGGCGCTGATGTTCGCGCTCTACCACCGCGATGTGCACGGCGCCGATGGGCAGTGCATCGACCTCGCGCTCTTCGAGTCGCTCTTCTCGCTGCTCGGTCCGTTACCGGCCGAGTACGCCGCGCTCGGGCGGCTCCGCGGCCGTGACGGCAGCCGGTCGAAGAATGCGGGGCCACGCGGTTGCTATCGCACGAGCGACGATCGGTGGGTCGCCGTGAGCGGGTCGACCCCGAAGATGGCCGAGCGCATCCTGCGCAGCTACGGCCTCGCGCACCTGCTCGACGATCCGCGCTTCGCGACCAACGAGGCGCGCGTGGTCAATTCGCTGGCGCTCGACGAGGAAGTCTGTCGCGCGATTGCGTCGCGCACCCTCGCCGAGAACGTCGCGATCATCAACGAGAACCACCTCACGGCGATGCCGGTGCAGACGGTCGCCGACATCGAAGGCGACCCGCACTGGCAGGCACGCGGGCTGCTCGTCGACGTCGCCGATGCCGACGGGGGCACCGTGCGGATGCACGATGTCGTCCCGCGATTCTCAGACACTCCAGGCACGATCGCGTGGGCCGGCGGTGCACTCGGCCACGACAACGCGTCGGTCTTCGGTGCGCTCGGGCTGAGTGCGTGCGAGATCAGGCAACTCGCCGAGCGCGGCGTCATCTGACAGGCAGGACTGCGACCATGACGCCAGCCACGCATTTCAGGGGACCGTGGATCATCGCCGCGTGCTTCTTCACGTTCGGCATCTCGACGGGCCTGCCGTACTACAACGTCGCCTTCTTCTTCGACTACCTCCGTGACCACCACCACTGGACGGCGCAGGTCGTCACGCTGGGCGCGCCCCTCGGGGTGCTGCTGACCATCTGGGCCGGGCCGCTGATCGTGCCGCGGGTGAGCCCGCGCTACCTGATCATGGCGGGCACCGGGCTGACCTGCATCGCGTTCCAGTGGTTCGCGCGGCTGGGCGACTCGCCGTACGAGTACTACGCGGCGTGGGCGGTGTACATGCTCGGCTACTTCCTCGCCGGGCCGATTCCGCACCAGATCCTGATCTCGAACTGGTACCGCGCCAGGCGCGGGCAGGCCATGGGCATCGCGTACATCGGCCCGGCCCTGGCGGGGGCGCTCGGCAACAAGCTGGCCCCCTGGCTCGTGTCGTTCATGCCGTACACGCAGGTGCTCCAGTTCCTCGGGCTGCTGATGCTGGTGACCTGGCCCGTGGCGTTCTTCGTCATGAAAGACCGCCCGAGCGACGTGGGACAGGTGCCGGACGGCGATCCCCTGGCCGAAACGCCCGCGCTCGACACCGCCGAACCCTGGACGATGAAGCAGTTGACGGGGAACATGCCGTTCTGGCTGCTGCTCGTCGGCAGCGCGGCGTCGATTGGCTCGATTGCCAGCGTCAACTTCCTGATGAAGTTCGTGTTCGAGGAGCAGGGCTTCACGGACCAGGCCGCGCGCGACCAGATCTGGAGCACCGCCTCGTTCGTGTCGCTGCTCGCCGCCATCGCCGGCCGCATCGTCGTCGGCCTGCTGGCCGATCGTGTGTCACGCAAGCGGGTGATGGTGGTCATCTATACGCAGGTGGCGATCGCCATCCCGATGCTGTTCCTGGTGACGCCCGAGACCCCCCACTACGTGTACCTGTTCGGGATCGTGTTCGGCTTCGCCATGGGGGCCGACTACATGCTGATTCCCCTGATGGCGGCGAACCTGTTCGGGCTGCGGAGCCTGGGCCGGGCGATGTCGGCGATTCTGCCGAGCGACACCATCACGCAGTTCTGGGCGCCGAACTTCATTGCCCGGCTGCAGGCGAGCTGGGGCAGCTACGGCAGCGCGCTCTGGGTGGCGGCGGGGATCGCGGCCATCGGGGCCGTGGCGGTGCTGCTGCTGCCCGCGTCGCACCGGACGGTGCAACGTCCGCCGGCCGAGCCCTAGATGGGGCGCGACCTGTATTTTTGTAAATACATGTCTTGACATTGTCGATGCGTGGACGGCATAGTGGCCGGACACATTTTGTTGTGGTTTGCAACACCTGCAATCGGGCCCACAGGGAGGCGCGACCCATGTACCTGCGTGTCATCACCTTCGCGTGCGTTCTGGCGTCGCTGACGCTCAACGCCGCAGCTCAGACCGTATCGGTCGCCCAGATGTCGGGCACCGTCGTCGACGAGTCCGGCGGCGCCCTGCCGGGTGCCGAAGTCAAGGCCACGCAGACGGCGACGGGCGCCAGCCGGTTCGTCATCACCAACGCGACGGGCGAGTACGTCCTGCCCAACCTCCCGGTTGGGCCCTACCGCCTCGACGTCACCCTGGCCGGGTTCCAGACCTATTCCCAGACCGGCATCGTGCTGCAGGTGGGCGCCAACCCCGTGCTGAAGGTCACCCTGAAGATCGGCGAGCTGTCAGAGACCGTCGTCGTCGAAGCCGACGCCGCGATGGTCAACACCCGGAACACCTCGGTCGGACAGGTCGTGGACGAGCAGCAGATCGTCAACCTGCCGCTCAACGGCCGGCAGCCGACCCAGCTCATCCTGCTGTCGGGCGCGGCGGTCGAGGCCAACACCGGCGGCATCGTCGGCAGCCAGCGCCAGTACCCGACCGCGGTGGCGATTTCGGTGGCGGGCGGCGCGGGCAATGCGACCGTCTACCTCGTCGATGGCGGCTACAACAACGATCCGCTGGCCAACATCAGCCAGCCGCTGCCGTTCCCCGATGCGCTGCAGGAGTTCAAGGTCGAGAGCGGCGTGCGGCAGGCGCGCTACGGCGTCTACCCCGGTGCCACGGTCAACGCCGTGACCAAGTCGGGCACCAACGCCTTCCATGGCACCGCGTTCGGCTTCCTGCGCGACCACAACTTCAACGCCGTCAACCCGATCTCGAAGACCAGCGACGGCCTCAAGCGCGTGCAGTGGGGCGGCACGTTGAGCGGGCCCGTCATCTCGAACAAGCTGCACTTCTTCGGGGGCCTGCAGGTGACGCGCGTGCGCGTGAACCCGACCGACACCACCGCGTTCGTGCCCACGCAGGCGATGCTCAACGGCGACTTCACGCAGATCGCCTCGTCGGCCTGCACGGGCGGCGCCGCGCTCAACCTCCCGGCGCCGTTCGTCAACAACCGCGTCAACCCTGCGTTGTTCAGCCCCATCGCGCTCAACCTGATGAAGTTCGTGCCGGTGTCGACCGATCCGTGCGGGCGGACCTCGTTTGCGGTGCCCGACAACAACGACGAGCAGATCGGCGTGGGCCGCCTCGACTTCCAGATGACCGACAAGCAGCGGCTGTTCGCGCGGTACATGATCGCGAACTACGACCGGCCGGCCGCCTTCGACGGGTCGAACGTCCTGCTCGGCAGCGGCAACGGCCTCGGCCTCGACAACCGCGTCCAGACGGCGGTGATCGCCGACGACTACGCCCTGTCGTCGTCGGTGTTCAGCTCGACGCGCTTCGCGATTGCCAAGAGCCGGATCCTGCGGGCGCAGGGCGCCAACATGCCGACGTTCACCAGCCTCGGGTCGCAGATGACCACGCTCGTGCCAGAGGAGGGACTGGCGTTCTTCAACCTCTCGGTGACCAACGGCTTCCCCGGCCTGGGCTTTCCGGGTCGGTTCAACTCGATGACCTACCAGGTGTCGCAGGACTTCGACTGGGTCAAGGGCAGTCACCAGCTGGCGTTCGGCGGCATGTGGGTACGGCCGATCCTCGACGCCTACGGTCCCTTCCAGGCCAACGGGGTCTTCACGTTCAACGGCTCGCGCGCCGGCGCTGGTCGCCTGGGCCTGGCCGACCTGCTGCTGGGGGTGCCGTCGGCGTACCGGCAGGGCGGCATCCAGGACGTGCAGCAGTATCAGAACTACGTGGGCATTTATGCGCAGGACACGTGGCGCGTCGGGAACCACCTGACCGTCAATGCCGGCCTGCGCTGGGAGCCGTACCTCGCGTCGATCGAGACCGAGGGCTACGCCAGCAACTTCAGCCTCGACCGCTTCCTGGCGGGGCAGAAGAGCACCGTGATTCCCAACGCGCCGGCGGGCCTGACCTTCGCCGGCGACGAAGGGTTCCCCGGCGACGCGTACAACAACAACAACATCTGGCAGTTCGCGCCGCGCCTTGGCGTCGTGTGGGATCCGACCGGTGACGGGCGCCAGACGATCCGCGCGGCCGGCGGCGTGTTCTACGAGTCGCCGAAGATGTGGCAGTACGGCCGGTTCCCGCTGAACCCGCCGTTCGGCAACACGGTCACGGTCAACAACCCGTCGTTCGCCAACCCGTGGGCCACGACCGCCGGCGGCGATCCCTTCCGCCCGGGCGCGCCGCAGTCGTTCCCGCTCAACGGCAGCTTCGTCAACATGCCGCTCGACATCAAGCCGACGCGGATGGTGCAGTGGAACGTGAGCTACGAGCGCCAGTTCTGGTCGAACTGGATGATCGGCCTCAACTACATCGGCAACTACTC
>JAEUQQ010000148.1 GCA_016789685.1 Acidobacteriota bacterium
CATCGCGGTGGCGCTGGTGTTGCGCGTGTCGGTCGATACGTCCTACCACCGCGACGTTGCGCTGAAGCGCATGCACGCGCCGAGGACCACGTCGGGCGCGATCGTGCACCGCGACCGGTCGACCGTCAGCCCGCCGGCTGACGCGCCCGGCACCACGCCGCTGGCGCGCGTCAGGTCGCGTGGCGTCCTGCGCGTGGGATTCGACCCCGGCAACACGCCGTTCAGCTTCTGGAACGCCGGCGGCGCGCTCGTGGGCTTCGATATCGAGCTGGCGCACCAGATCGCCGCCGCCCTCGGCGTGAAGGTCGAGTTCGTGCCTGTTGCGTGGCTCGAGGTGCCCGAGGTGCTCCGCTCCGGGCTCATCGACGTCATGCCGGGCGTGTGGTACCGGCCCTACTGGTTTGCGTCGCTGCGTCTCTCGCAGCCGTACTTGACCGGCACGATGGCCGTCGTGACGCGCGACGAACGTCGCCACCAGTTCGCGACAATCGACGGGGTGCGGCGGCTGCGCGGCCTGAGGGTGGGTGTGCCGCTCGACACGACGCAGATTGCCTCGAGCCTCAGCCGCTACTTCGGGTCGTCAGACGCCGTTTTCGTCCCCCTCGCCTCGGCGTCGGTGTTCTTCGAGGAGCGTGGCGACGACCTCGACGCGTACATCATGCCCGCAGAGGCCGCGGCCGCCGAGACGCTGCTGCACCCGGAGTTCGCGGTCGTCGTGCCGCAGCCCAACCCGGTGCGGGTGCCCTTTGCCTTTGGTGTGGCCCTCGACGGCGAGGACCTGGCCGATGCCATCAACCAGTGGATCGTCTTTGCCGACAGCGAAGGCGCCATCCCGCGTGCGTACGACTACTGGGTGCTCGGGCAGGGCGCGAAGGATGAGCGCCCGCGCTGGTCGATCCTGCGCGACGTGCTCGGCTGGCGCCGCTGGCCCGTGACGCACTGAGGCCGGGTGCGCGTGCGCGATGCGGCGGGCACACCGACGCGCGTGCCGCGGGCAGGCGTGCGTTGCCGCGCAGTGCCGCGCCGCGTCAGCCGCAGTCGCGCTGGCAGCCACACCCACCTGCGCGGGTCTCGACGTCGCGAATCGCGCCGCGCCGGTCGAGTTCGATGCGGCAGCACGCGTCCACGGCGGCGCGCAGGCGGCGGCGGGCCCGCTGCACGCGGCTCTTCATCCCCGACACCGAGAGGCCCAGCTGCGCTGCGGCGTCGGCCTGCCCGAGTCCCTCGAGATCGATCAGCCTGAGCGCTTCCTGGTCGGGCGGCGCGAGCTGCGCAATCAACGGATGCAGGCACGCGGCCAGCGAAGCCAGCGCCGGCTCCTCGTCAGGTTCAACACCGGCGAGCGAATCGAGCGTGCCGTCGGTGCCGACCTCCCGCGCTCGCGCCGGCTGCCGGTAGTGGTCGACGATCGCCCGGCGCGTCGTCTGGTAGAACCAGGCATGCAGGCGATCGGCGTCGCGGAGGGTCGGCAGGGCGCGGTGCGCCTGCAGGAACACGCGTTGCACGATGTCGTCGACATCGGCGTGGCCGCGCACGCGCCGCTGCACGAACGTGCGGATGTCCGCGTGCAGGTCCGACCACGCCTGTTCGGTAGAGGGCACCATCGTGTTCGCCTGTGGGCCAGGTCCTCGTCGCTGGAGCGTCAGCGTGCCGCGTGGGGCTTCACGGCCTGGATCGATGCCGACGCCACGTAGTCGCCCGCCGACGTCCCCGGCACCCAGCCTTCGATGAGGCTGCGGCTGCCGTCCTTCGTGGTGATGCGGATGTCGCTGAATCCGGCATCGGCCAGCATCTGCGCGAGGTCGTCGATCAGCGCGGCGCCAGAGACGCAGGCCGTGTAGGCCGACATGTCGGTCGCGAGATGCGCTGGCAACGGCGCGATCGCGACGACGTCGGAGATCGCGAGGCGCCCGCCGGGCGCGAGGACGCGGAAGGCCTCGCGGAACACCGCGGCCTTGTCGGGCGACAGGTTGATGACGCAGTTCGAGATGATGACGTCGATGCTGGCGTCGGCGACCGGCAGGTGCTCGATCTCGCCGAGGCGGAACTCGACCTGCGCGAGACCGGCCGTCTGGGCGTTGGCGCGGGCCCGGGCGAGCATCTCGGCGGTCATGTCGACCCCGATGACGTGGCCGGTGGGGCCGACCTGGCGGGCGGCGAGAAAGGCGTCGAAGCCGGCGCCGCTGCCCAGGTCGAGCACGCGCTCGCCCGCCATCAGGGCTGCGATGGCCTGCGGGTTCCCGCACCCGAGCCCGAGATCGGCGCCGTCGGGCACGGCGTTCCGCTCGGCGTCCGAGTAGCCGATGTCGGCTGACGAGGTGGGGGTGGTGCCGCCGCAGCACCCTGGCGCGCAGCACCCGGACGGCGACGGCGTGGTGGCGATGGCTCCGTAGGTCTTGCGGACGGCGTCTTTCACGGCTTCAGGTGACGTGGCTGGCATGCGTGGCTCCTGGGAGTGTCTGGGCGGTTCTCCCATACAGACGCAGTATCAGCCAAGAAGACGCAGGTCGTGCAAAGATGCGCCGTTCGGCCTATCGGTGAAGACGAGGCGGTGGCTCGCTGGTAGGGTGCCGCGACCCGTGGTCGTGGCCTGATCGGCGCGCTACAACAGCGCGTTGAAGACGTAGCCCACCGTCAGGATGCCTGCCGCCACCACGCCCACGAAGGTGGCGAGGAGGCGAAGGGTCAGCACCTTCCGGAGGATGATCATCTCAGGCAGCGAGAGCGCGATGACGCTCATCATGAAGGCCAGGACGGTCCCCAGCGCCGCGCCCTTCGCAAGCAGGGCCTGCACGATCGGGATCACGCCGGCCGCGTTGGCATACATCGGCACCCCGACGAGCACCGCGAGGGGGACGGTCCACCACGCGTCCTTGCCCATGAACGACGCCATGACGCCGGCAGGCACGTACCCGTGGATCCCCGCGCCAACGGCGATACCGAGCAGGATGTAGGGCCACACGCGTCCGACGATCTCGCGCACGGCGTCGAAGCCGGCCCCGATGCGTTCGGCGAGGCCGCCTTCGTGCCCGGGCATCTCGGCGGTGGCTCGGGGCATGTCGCGTACCCAGCGTTCGAGGTAGGCCTCCATCTTCAGCCGGCCGATCACCCAGCCGGCGCCGATCGCGACGACGAGGCCGAGCGAGAGGTAGAGGAGCGCGATCCGCCAGCCGAACAGCCCGAACAGCAGCGTCAGCGCGACTTCGTTGACCATCGGCGCCGAGATCAGGAACGAGAACGTGACGCCGAGGGGAACGCCCGCCTGCACGAACCCGATGAACAGCGGGACGGCCGAACACGAGCAGAAGGGTGTGACGATGCCCAGCATGGCCGCCAGCACGTTGCCGACGCTCTCGCGGCGACCCGCCAGGAGCGCCCGCGTCCGTTCGGGCGTGAAGTACGAGTTCACCATGCCCATCACGAAGACGACCCCCGTGAGCAGGAGGAGCACCTTCGGCGTGTCGTAGAAGAAGAACTGCAGCGCCTGCGCCAGCGATGTGTCGCGCTGGAGCGGCAGCGCGGCCACGAGGTGTTCCGAGGCCGGAACCAGCGCCCGGTAGGCCAGCCACCAGGCTACGGCGATCGACGCGAGGAACGTGACGGGCGAGGAGGCGGGCCAGCGTCGGGCCCCGGCCAGGAGTGCATGCATGACGGTGTCTCATCCTGCGCGGCCGGCCACGATGCGGTCAGGGCGGCAGGTTCACCAATGAAGACGACAAGTGCGCGTGAAGGATGCAGCGGCCTGTCGCGTCGTGCGCGACGGTGGGTGTGGGTCACGCGGTGTAGAGCAGGTACAGGGCGCCCGCGAGCACGAGCACGCCAGAACCGCGGCGCATGTAGGCGACGCCCGGCGACTCGCCGCTCCAGCGCAGGTACCGCCGCACCAGGTTCGCCGATGCGCCGGCCGCCACGATCGGCGCGCAATGGCCGACGCCGAAGGCCAGGACCAGCAGCGCCGCGTACCACGCCGACGAGGCGGCGATCGTGAAGGCGACGCCAAGCACCGGAGCCATGTAGGCGAACGTGCAGGGGCCCAGGGCGGTGCCGAACGACAGGCCCACCACGAGCGCGGCCCGCCAGCCTCCGCCGCGCAGGCGGCCATCGATCAGCGGCTGCGCCCACGAGAGGGGCACGACGTCGAGCAGCGTCAACCCGATGCCGACGAACAGCACCGCGACGGCATAGGCGGCCCACGGCCCCGTATCTCCGAGCATGCGGCCCATGGCCGCCGTCAGGAACCCGACCGCCGTGATGGTCGTGAGCAGCCCCGTCGAAAACGCCAGCGCCGTCCGTGCCCCCTCTGCCGGCCCGGTCTCGCGCTGGCCGCTCACGAACCCGATCACGAGCGGAATCGACGTCAGGTGACACGGGCTGAGCAGCAGGCTGGCCAGGCCCCACGCAAACGCCGCCGCCAGTGCCAGCGCCGGCTGGCCCTCGAGCGCCCGCGTGAGTGCCGACAGCACCGTCTCCATCGTCGTCAGTGCCCCGGCGTCGCCCGAGGAGGCGCGGCGAAGTCGTAGCCCAGGCGCTTCCACGTTCCCAGGATGTCGTCCTTCCCGAAGAACCCTTCGTGCCGGTACAGCTCCCGGCCCCGTTCGTCGAAGAACACCTGGGTCGGAATCAGCGAGATCCGGTAGGGATCGCCCGCCGACGGGTTCTTCCACACGTCGATGAAGTCGACCTGCATGCGGCCCGCGTACTCGGTGCGAAGTTCGACGAGGATGGGGGCCATCGCCTTGCACGGGATGCACTTGTCGGCACCGATATCGACCAGGCGCGGGAGGGAGACAACCGCCGTGGCCTCAGTGGCCTGCGCCACCGACGGGGGAGTGGCCCCCGGGCGGCGGACCACGATGATGACCGCCAGGGCGGCGACGATGGCGACGACCGCGATGCGGAACCAGGTGCCCGGCCGGGACGTGCGATCGTGCGCGTTGTGCGCCGAGCGCGCGGCGCGCGCCGCACGTCGCTGCGAATCGTGGGACATGTGCGTGGCCCCGTCTTACGTGAGCATGGCCCGGATGGCCGCCGTCGACGGGACGTGGCCCGAGACCTTGACGACGCCGTCGACCACGAGCGCCGGCGTGCTCATGACGCCGAACGCGACGATCTCGTCGATCGCGGTCACTTTTTCGATCGTGAAGTCGAGTCCGAGGGCACGTGCCGCCTCTTCGGTGTGTTCGGCCAGGATTCGGCACTTGGTACAGCCGGATCCCAGGATCTGCAGTCGGGTCACGAGGTCCTCCCTGTGGCGCATGTCGACGGCGGCGCTCGATTCGACGGGCCACCACAGGGGAAGACGAGGGCGCCCCCAAAAGGATGCAGGTGGCGATGCTGGCAGGCCGCCCCCGGTTACTGCGGGCGGATCAGTCGCCCGGTGGCAGGGGCGGGCGGGGCACGAAACAGCAGACACGCCCCGCGGCATCGAGACGCACCTGGCACGCGGTCGTGAGGTGGGCACGCAACCGCTTGCGGGCGCGCTGGATGCGCGACTTCGCCCCTGGCACCGACAGCCCGTGGAGCGTCGCGTAGGCCTCGAGGGTCATGTCGCCGAGATCGCAACGGGTGATCACGTCGCGGTCGTCGGCCGACATCTCGCCGAGCGCGCGCGGCAGGCAGGCCGACAGATCGTCGATTGCCGGCATCGCATCCTGCGGTGCGGCCAGGTCGTCGGGCAGGGCCACCCGGGGGCGCTCGACCCGCAACCGGTCGGCGATGGCGTTGCGCGCGACCGTGAACAACCATGCACGCGCGTTGTCGACCGAGCAGAATCGCTCGCCCTGGCGAATGGCCTTCAGGAACAGGTCCTGGAGCAGGTCGTCGGCATCGGCAGGGTTACCCAGCCGGCCGACCATCCAGCCACGGAGTTCGCGCTCGTGCCGTTGCCAGGCGTCGAGCAGGCACGAGCGTGCCGGCGGCGCGTCCGGCGTTAGCGGCTCGTTGGCCGGTGCGGTCGCAGGCCGACGCGAGCCAGGGTGAGTCGGGCAGCAGTCCTCAGACACGGTGTCGCGATTATAGCGAGCGCACGATCGTCGTGACGCGGACCGGACGCCACCCAGATGGCGGTGCGAACGTTGGTCACCGCAGCCGGTGCGTGGTCGCTGACGCCACGCCGTCCGTGAGACGATGGCGAATGGCCGACCTGAACGACACCACCGCCGGGACGCCGGACGACCAGACGGCCGGTGTGCCAGTCGTGGGGACTGGCGCTGCGGCTCCGGCCCGCAGCCGAGTCGGCTGGAAACGGCTGTGT
This sequence comes from Acidobacteriota bacterium, assembly GCA_016789685.1. Classification (GTDB taxonomy): domain Bacteria; phylum Acidobacteriota; class Vicinamibacteria; order Vicinamibacterales; family JAFNAJ01; genus JAEUQQ01. The sequence continues at coordinate 6,254 of JAEUQQ010000148.1, forward strand.
GCGTTTGTCCTGATCGTCGTCGTGGCGGCGATCGCCGGGTGGTCTGCGGGCGGTGCCCTCCGGCAGGTCGCCGCGACCCGCCAGGGGCCGGGCTTCGACGCGTTCGGCAAGGCGCTGGCTGCCGCAGTAGTCGTTGTCGGTGTTGTTGGAGCCCTGCTCGTTCACGAGGTCGGCCACCTCCTCGGAGGCCGCCTCGTCGGCTTCAGGGCGCTGCTGCTGATCGTGGGTCCCGTGCGGCTCGAGCGGAACGCGACGGGATGGCGCTGGCGCCTCAATCGCAGCCTGGCACTGGCTGGCGGGCTGGCGGCGTCGGTGCCCACGCTGGCGGTTGAGCCATCGAGCCTGCGGGTACGGACGGCAGTGATGGTGGCCGGAGGGCCGGTTGCCAGCCTCGTAGTCGGCGTCCTGGCGGTCGTGATCTGGCGAACGCTCGGGTCGTGGTCGCCAGGGCCAGCACCGGCCCTCCCAGGCCAGCTCGTGTCGATCGGCCTCCTGACGCTCGGCGCGTGCTCGGCCGCCATCGGACTCGTCACCTTGATTCCCGGGCAGACCGCAGGATTCCAGACCGATGGCGCCCGGTTGCTGCATCTCTACCGCGGCGGCCCCAACGCCGACCGCGACGCTGCCGTCCAGGCGGTCATCGCCTCCAGCATGGGCGGAACGCGTCCGCGCGACTGGCCTCCGGCGCTTCTCGAGCGCGCGCGTGGTGTCGACGATGGGTCGTATTTCGAGGTCGTCGGTTGGCAACTGGCGCAGATGCACGCTGCCGACAGCGGCCAGCGAGACGCCGCGAGGCGCTGGCTCGACCTGGTGCTCTCGCACCTCGACCGACTGCCCGAGGTGACCCGCCCGGCTGTGCGCTACGACGCTGCCCGGCAACTCGCGATCGCTGGCGACGTCGAGGCGGCGCGGGCACTGGTGGCCCTCGGCGGACGCAGTCTCGGGGCCCCGTTTCTCGCGCCCCTGGCTGAACTCGCGATCCTGGTCGCCGAGGGCGACCACGACACGGCGCGCCAACGCCTGCCAGTGGTGCGCGCGATGATCGCCGACGGGATCGATCCCGGCGGGGCCGCGTGGCTGCGCGATGACGTGGCGGCGCTCGCCGCCGTGCTCGACGCCGCGGAACCGTCAGCCCCCTCGCGCTGACAGGCGCGTGGCCGCTGGCGACCGTGCGTGAACGGTCGCCTCCTGGCGGCGCGTTGTATCATCGGCGCCCATGCAGACACGAACGCGTCCGTCGGTCGGGGCCGGGCTGGCTGTGTACGCCGGGTACCTGGCGATCTTCTTCGTGGTGTGGGTCATCAACGACGTCGACTACATGCACCTCGGCGAGACGGTCGCCAGCGCGAAGCGGCACTACGCGATTCCCACGTTGCTGGGCAGCATCTTCGTTGCGGTCGTGGTCACCGCGAAGGGCTGGTGGCGGCCGCTGCTGTTCGACGACCAGGGAAGCGGTCCCGGCTGGGCCTGGGTCGGCCCCGCCGCGCTGTTCGTGCTTGGCGTGCTCGGTTTCTCGACGCTTCACCCCGACAAGGTCACCGGCCCGCTGGTGCTGTGGTCGGTGCTCGGCGGACTCGGCGTGGGCTTCGGCGAAGAGATGATCACCAGGGGAGCGCTGCTGGTGGGGCTGCGCTCGCGGTACACCGAGGAGCAGGCGTGGCTGTTCAGCACGCTCGCGTTTTCGGCGCTGCACATTCCCAACCTGTTCTTCGGCGTGCCGCCGGCCGCCGTCCCGATCCAGTTCGTCATGACCTTCATCGTCGGCTCGCTCCTGTGGGCCACCCGTCGCATGAGCCGGACGCTGCTGGTGCCGATGTTCCTGCATGGGTTCTGGGATTCGTCGATCTTCCTGCCGCGCGCGACGGGCTCCACGGGGAGCCCGCTGCAGGCCCTGATCTACCCCATCGCGATCGTCTGCGCGATCGTCGTCGTGCGTCGCAACCGGGGACTCCGCATTGGCTGAGGGCCGCGGCCCGGCCCAGGCGCCACTCACACCTCCTGACTCGAATCCGGCGCCATCGCCATGACCAACACCTCGCACACGACGCCAACCCGACGCGGCAGCCCGATTCGCGCATGGTTCTCGCGCCATGCGACAGCGCTGTTCGTTGGAGGATTCGGCGCTGCCTTCGCGATTGCCGGCATCGTGATCCTCACCGTGGCGCTGCCGGCAGCGCGCGCCAGGGCCAGTGCGGCGGCCGGCCTGCCCGGCATCAGGATCGCCGCCGCCGGAACGCTCCCTGCAGGCACACGCGTGCTGCTCGAAGCGCGCATCGCGGACGAGGTGCCCACGCCCTACGGGCAGTTCGTGGCGTTCCGCCGGCAGGAGTTCCGGGGCTGGAAGGAAGAGAACGGGCGCCGCACCGAGCAGTGGACGACGAAGGAGGTCGTGGTGCCGCCGCTGTCACTGGCCGACGCCGGGGCGACGCTGCCGGTCGTCAACGCCGGCTACGTCATGGAGCTCGAGCCACACACCTGGCAGAGCACGGGGAGCCTCGAGCACTCGCTGCTGGGCGAGAGCACGCAACGCCTGACCGGGTTCCATCGAGGCGACCGCGTGACCGTCGAGGGCGTGCTCGGCAACGGCAGCGCGGGCCGCGTCATCGAAGCCACGGTCATGGCTGGTGGCACGCGGGCCGAGTACATCGCCTCGCTCGAGGGCGCGGTGCCCACGCTGAAGATCGTCGGGTCGATCTTCGCGGGCGTGGGTGCGTTGATGGCCGTGCTCGGGATCGTCGTGGGCCGTCGTCGCAGCTGAGGGGGCGTCGGCGCGGCGGGTCCCGCTGGCACGACTGACGGCACGTGTGCGTTGCGGACTGCGATGACGCGTACCGTTACGGCGACACGATGCGCACGCGCGGGAAGTACGTGCGATAGCGCGCGGGGTCGCGCGTCAGGAGCGTCAATCCCTCAACGGCGGCGTGGGCGCCGATGTAGAAATCCGGCAGGGGCGACCGCTTCGCGCCGCCGCGTCGCCGGTATTTCACGAAGCACTGTCCCGCGAGGAACGCTGCGTCCCAGGGCAGGGCACGCCGCTCGAAGTACCCGCATGGCAGGACGTCTTCGAGGTCTTCGATGCGGCGGAAGCGGACGGACACTTCCGCGTAGATGATCGGGTTGATGGCCAGCGGCGCGATGTTCGCCTGCGCGGCCAGCGCCGACGCCGACCAGTCCATCCATTCCGGGTCTTCGGTCGCGATGTCGAGGATGACGTTGCTGTCGACGAGCGTCGCGAGCACCGTCACTCACCCCGCGTCAGCGCCAGGATCTGGTCGGTCGAAAGCCGTGGGCCCGCCGCCCGCCGTCCAACAGCTCGCATCGCGGAGACAAGGGCATCGCCCGTCGGCTGGTCGGCGGCTCGGCGGATGCGCACACTGTCGCCGACCACATCGAACACGACACGCGTGCCAGGCCGAAAGCCGAGGCGCTGACGGATGTCCTGGGGAATCGTCACTTGTCCTTTGGATGTCAGGGTCATGCGTGCCCTCCTACTCTTACTGGTAAGAGTAAGACCCGCCGGTCCGTCCGTCAACGAGGCCAGCCTGGCACGCTCGCGTCGGCCGCGCCCCGTGCCTCTCCCTCAGGAGGGCAGGACACCCGCACTGAGCGACGGGACCAGGGGGGGCGCCCCTTCGCGCACCGGGGGCCAGGGCGTCAGCGCACCACAGACGCGGTCGCGATCGCCAACGCGGACTCCGACGCCATCGACTGGTAGTACCGGACGAAACGCGCCGGTTCTGGAGCATCGTACGACTTGAGGTTCTCGGCCCAGCGGAAACCGATGGGCTGAAAGTACAGCGTGGCGGTGACCGTGAGCGGGCCGTCGGCCTGCACGGGCACGCGATAGCGCACGATGTCCTGGCCGTCGCCGAAGTCAGCATCCTCGCGCGCCTCACCGTGCACCGCGACATCCTCGCTGGCAGCTGCCCGGCTGAGCCCCCGCGGGAGCAACCGGTTGTCCTTGATGTAGCGCGCGCCCGAGAGCAGCCCCGTCGTCACCTTGCCCGATGGGTCGACCATCATCGATTCGTAAATCTGCACCTCGTCGACCGACCGCACCTCGGCGTAGTGCGGCTCGAATCGCGCGGCATCCGCATCCTGGTCGTTCCCGGCGATGCGCCCATCCGGCTGCACGGCACCCGACTCGAACACGATACGATCGGCGGCATCCGTCACCCGCAGGTGGATCCAGGCGCGACGAGAGGGATATGCCGTCGGGAACTTGTGGCCGGCGAGGTTCCGCACGCGCACATCGGCTCGCAGTTCGGCGCCATCCCGACTCACATCCAGCAGCTCGACGCTTGCCGTGCTGGTCGTCAGGTGCTCCACTGTGCGCGCGATGACGGATTCCATCTCCTTCGGCGTCGCACGCACACCAAGCTCATCGCGAAACCGATTGAGCATGCGCAGCGCGAAGAAGTTCCCGCCGAGGAAGGTGTGTCTCGAGACATCGGCGCGCGGTTGTCCGACGACCTGCGACACCGGCACATCCTCATGGACGACGGGCATGTGGCACGACTGACAGCTCGCCGAATCGCGATACGCACTCTGCTGCCACTCGAGGTAGGGCACCTGCTCTGGCAGGCGGCGATCGGAGGCTCCGGCGGCGAGCGAATGGGTGAACAGGGTGTGGCACGTCGCGCACAGTTCCGACTGCTGCATCTGCGTGCCCTTCGCGGGCTCGAACCCCGAGGACGACTGCATCACGCGCGTGCGGCCGCGGTCGATCTCGAACGGTCCGAACACCCGTCGAGGAGACGACGTCACGGACGTGTCGATGACGTAGCCACCGGTGAAGCTCGCGCGCGATCCCAGCCCGCTCGCCTGGATCTGATGACACACGGTGCACGACACGCCATCTGACGCCCACACCGCATCGTCATCATCGGGCCGTCCGAGCGGGAGGTGGTCGAAGATGCGTCCCTTGCCGCCGCCGGCCCTGGCCGGGAAGGTCGTCATCGGCATGTGGCAGATCGAGCACTCGTCTTCGATGGCTTCACCCGCCTGCGGGTGATCCATGAGTTCCCGGCGCACTGCTGCCTGCCAGTACGGATCGCGGGCCGAGTTGGCCATCATGGTCGCGCGCCAGTCGGTGCCGATCGACACGTCGTCGCCGGTGCGCGTGAGGATGTTGTTGTGGCACACCATGCAGGTGTCGCCCGGTTCGAACACCGCACCCGGCTGCGACGTGTCGGCCCGATGCGGATTCGGGCTCGACGATGGCGCCTGGCGTTCGGCGGCAACAACCAACGCCGACGCCCACACAGCAACCGCGACGACAGAGAGCCCCCTACCAGCCATCGCGAAGCCCCCCGTCGAACCAGTCCCACAGGAAGTACATGACCAGCGATGAACTGCGCGAACGCCGGTCGTTGAGGGGCGTGCGCCAGCCCAGGTTGAACCGGACGTGCTGCCGCGTATTGAGCGTGACCTGCATCTGCGGCACGATGTCCCAACTCGTCGTCGCGCCGCCTTCGAGTTCACGTCCGGCCAGCACTTCGACCATCGGCGTCCACGAGCGACCGATCCCGCCGCGCTCCATCCAGGTCTTGCCCAGCGCCACGCGCCAGAACCCCTCGCGCTCCGCTTTCTGGGTGTCGAACGGCAACTCCACCCCTCCCTGGAACTGCAGGAACGCATCACCGGCGAACAGCTTGCCGAACGAGAAGAACGACTCGAAGACCGGCGTGCCCTTCGACAACCCGGCGGCCTCATCTCCGGTCGGCAGGATGACCTCGCCTCCGAGGGCCGCGATCATCCCCCGGTCGAGGCTGTGCGCGAACGCGCGCTTGAACCCGAGCGTCAGGTCGCCGGCGCCGCCCACCCACGACGAGCCGAGGCGGGCGGTTTCGAACGGCAGCTTGACTTCGATCTGATTGCGAGGGCCGAAGCGCTTCTCGTACACGAACTCGGTTGCCACGCTCGAGGGATCGCGTCCGAACGAGGTCGTCCAGACCCACTCGTCCTCGGGAAAGGCCTTCTCGGTGTGCAGGGCCTTTGGCAGATTGAGTTCACCGTTGGGCCAGTTGGTGGCCTGGCAGAACGTCTTGATGTGCGTGACGATCTTCGTGAGCCCCACTTCTCCGAGGGCCTCGCCAAACGACGGCATGCGCCGTGAGAATCCGCGTACCGGTCCACCTTCGTGCGCCACGGTCACCCAGTCGGCGAGCGCTTCACGTGGTGCAAACTGGCAATCGGTGAAGTCAGGCGTCGGGACATCGAACCCGAGGACGCTGGCGTCTTTCCCCTTGCCGTCGAGGCCATGGCAGGCCGAACAGTGCGACCTGAAGAGCTCCGCGCCCGACTTGCCGGCGATATCGACCGTGCCGGTCTGGACGAGTTGCGACGCGGCAGTCGGCGGTGCCGCAGCCTGCGGCCTGGCCTGCACGACCAGACACGTGAGCACAAACACGCCGGTCGCCGCGCCAAGCACTGATCGAGGAATGTCGATTCGCCGTAACGTCAGCATCGCGTTGAACGATACGGCGTTCGGGGCGAATCAATCAGGACTGGAATGGTCGGGTTTTAGAGGCCCGCGATGCGGCGCGGTGTCTGGAGCCCTCGGCGTCGGGAATGGTGACGCGTCGCGTGGACGTCAGGATCGCGAACGTTCTTGCCGGTTGGAGCGGGGCCGGTGGCCAGTCCGCCAAACGACACGCGCCGAGTCGTTGCCCGGCGCTAGTCGCGCACGTCGATGCGCCGCTGGTCGAGTCTGTCGACCAGGTCCGGTGCGTCCTTGAGCTCGGCCAGCGGTGCCAGTTGCGCGCGCACGTAGGGCCAGTCGAGCGACTCCGCCTGGCGGATGAGGATCCCGTCGATGTCGAGCCAGTCTTTCGGACGGTCGGCGAACGCCTTCAGCACGATCAGGTCTTCTGCGGAGCAGGTGAGAAGCGGGACGTCAGGAGGATAGGTGAACAGGCTCGCGCGCGACACGGCCAGTTCCTCGAACGGCAGGCCGCCGAGTGCGATATCGAGTCCGACACCCGACGAGGCGCGCAGGAGCAGGACGCGATTGACCAACGCGAACTGTACGGCGTCGTCGATCCTGGGTTGGAACCTGTCGATGAGCACCGACACGTAGCGGCGCTCGTCTGCGAAGCCGGTGAGAAGCGTCACGTCGACATCGACCGTTTCGCGCGGCTCACCCCACCGCTGTACGGCCAGCCCCCCGATGAAACAGAACCGCCAGTCGTGCTCGACGCACACCGCCTGCACGTCTGCGGCGGCCTGGATGAGCGCGTTCACGGCTGCCGCAGCATGCTGAAGAGCCGTTGCTGTTCCACCAGGCCCGAGGTTGGCTTCGGCGCGCGCGGGGGCTCGTGGTAGTTGGCTGGTCCACACAACCACGCAATGGCGGTGAACGAATCGAGTTGGCGCAGTTCGCGACGCCGAATCGCCTCGAGGCGCGGCGCCGCGTCCTGCCAGGTCTTGACCCAACGCCGTCCCTGCGCCAGCTGTTCGGGCGACCAGTTCGCCAGCGCCGATGGTCGTGATGCCATGGCTCGATTCTATCTGGTCTGGCGCAACGAGCGTGTGGTGTCGTTGGCCTGCCACCCGCAGCCGCGAGCGCCGCGAGCGTGTGGCGAAGGATGGTTGTCACGCGCCTTCGACGCGCAGCGGGCCGTTCGGCCGGGGCTCTACGTCGAGTGGCTCGACAGCGCACGGTTCCCCGAGGCCCGTCAGCTCGAGGCCGTGCGCGACCACCTTGCTGCCAAGTACGCGCGCCGTGCGGCAGCCACGACGAGGACGTGCTCGGAGGCGACGGACATGGACTGCCGATCTTGGTAGCACGGGGTACGCCCTCGCCTAGGGCTTGCCTCCCTTCCATTTGCGCAGCCGTGCGACCTCGTCCGACAGTTGCCCCCACACCCGCTCGGCCCGTCGGCGCCGGTGCACGTCGTGGCGGAGCTCGTTGGCACGAGCCTCGCGCTCGAGCTTGCGGTAGTGCTCCAGGCGTTCGGTATCGAGATCGCCCGACGCGGCCGCCGCCTTCACCGCGCAGCCCGGCTCGGTGTCGTGGCGGCAGTCGTGAAAGCGACAGCGGCTGACGAGTGCCGCGATGTCGCCGAACACGGTGTCGAGGCCATCCTCGTCGAGGAGTTGCAGCTCGCGCATGCCTGGGGTGTCGAGCAACAGGCCGCCGCCGGGCATGCGGACGAGTTGACGATGGGTCGTGACGTGGCAGCCACGGCCATCGCTTGCGCGGACCGCACCGGTGGGCATGCGGTCTTCACCGAGCAGGGCGTTGACCAGCGTCGACTTGCCGGCCCCTGAGGACCCGACCAGGGCCACGGTCATGCCGTCGTGGATGCAGGCACGCACCGCCTCGATACCCTCTGCGCGGAGCGCGCTGCTCACGTGCACGGGCACGCCGACGGCGTGACGCTCGACCTCGGTCACCCGCGCCTGGACGTCTGCGCAGATGTCGGCCTTGTTGAGAATCACGGCCGGCTGGGCGCCGCTCGCCCAGATGCGGGCCAGGTACCGCTCGATCCGGCGCACGTTGAAATCGGCGTCGAGGCCACAGACGGCGAACACGAGGTCCACATTGGCGGCGACCACCTGGGCACGCATCACCCGGCCGGCGGCTCCCCGCGTGAAGACCGTGCGCCTCGTGAGCACACGCGCGATGATGGCCGTGCGGTCGGTCGCCGGGGCGTCCGTCAGGACGACCCAGTCGCCGACGCCAGGCAGGCTCCCGTGCTCGCCGTCGCGGCGAAGGCGTCCGGCGAGTTGCGCCGGGCCAGCGCCGGCCTGCGTCCACACCTCGTACGCGCCGCGGTGGTCGGCCGCGATGCGGGCGAGACGGTCTCTGCGGTCACCGGAGTCCTGGAGTTGCTGTTCGAAGAATGGGCCGAAGCCCAGGGCGGATAGCTCGTGCACGATGACGTTCTCCATGTGCGCGGCCCGAGGCGCGCGCAGACATCCACATCGACAGCACGCCGAAGCGTGGGACGCGGACAGGAATCAAGGGGTGAGGGACGTGCGTCGCGGCATCAGTGCCGACGGCGCGCGCGAAACCTCACGCAAGATCCGGATGGAGAACCCTGGTGGACATCAAACCTCTGGGCGGGCTCAGGCCCCGCCGACTACGCCAGAAAAATACGCGCTCTTCGCTCCTGGATCAACCCAGCCACCCGTGCGGGGACGCTGTCCGAGCATTCATCGCACGACCACGGACCGCGTTGCCGTCGATGAACCGCCATGCCCGCCCACCTACGCTGGATCGGAGCCGGGTTCGTCGTGTCAGCGGTACTGTTCCGTCGACAACACGCGCACGGGAGGCCGCCCAGGTTGGGCCGGTGGCCCCTCGCCCCGGAATCGGTGGTGGTCGACGCGGCAAGTGATCAGTCGGCTCCAGCGCAGCCGCCCGAGGAGCGCAGGGCTCGCCACCCGAAACCGCGAGCGCAGCGAGAGGAGCAGCGCAGGCCTGCCAGCCGAAGCGCCGAGCGTAGTGGAGGCAGTGCAGGGCCCGCCAACCGAAGCGCCGAGCGCAGTGAGGGCGGTGCAGGGCCTGCCATCCGAAGCCGCGAGCGCAGCGAGCGTTTGGCGAAGGATGGTGCGGAAGGGGGGACTCGAACCCCCACGGTATTGCTACCGCCAGCCCCTCAAGCCTGAGGAAGTCGAGGACGAACGCAGCCGACCCCGGTCGATCGGGGTCGGCTGTCATCTATCGAGGCTCGCCGCGGTGGGTTGCGGACGCCTGTTTCGACACGGCTTGCACGATCTTGCAAGCGTGCGTGCCCGCGCAGTCCATGGGCGCAGCTCGTCGGTCGTCAATCGTCGTGCGCCAGACTCTGCAACCTGGGGTTGTCCTCGAAGGTTGGGGTCGAGACCCCTGCGTCGGCGGAACTGCGGCGGGAGCGCCCCGCTGCCGGAGGCCGGGTGGAACTTGCGCCAGCGCAACGACTGCAGGGCGCGCCACGCCCAAACTTCAGATCTCCGTGGGTTCTTCCGAGGATAACAGGCTGGCTGCTAGCCAGGCGTGGACTGGTCCTCCATTTCGTCGCCGACACCTTTGCGTCCGTCGTCGTGCGGCCCACCGCACGGAACGGACGAGGACATCTGACATGACGACTTCGCTCCGCCTCTCGTTGTTCGTTGCCCTGCTCCTCGGCGTTTCCCCGACGATCGCTCGCGCGCACTGCGACGCCCTCGATGGTCCCGTCGTGAAGGCGGCGCGCGCCGCGCTCGAGGGCCGCGACGTCGCGAAGGTCATGCCGTGGATCGGCGCCGAACATGCCGCCGATGTGCGCGACGCCTTCGAGCGCACGCTGCGCGTGCGCGCGTCGGGCGGAGACGCTCTGGCGCTCGCCGACACGTGGTTCTTCGAGACCGTGGTGCGCCTCCATCGCGCGGGCGAAGGGGCGCCGTTCGACGGCCTGAAGCCAGCCGGCCAGACCGCGCCGCTCGTCGTCGCCGTGGACAAGACCCTCGAGGCGGGCTCGGTCGATGCCCTGGTCGCCCGCGTGTCCGAGCACGTGTCCGCCGGCGTCAGGGAACACTTCACGCGTGCGAACGAGGCGCAGCGGCATGCCGCCGACAGCGTCGACGCTGGACGCCGCTTCGTTGCCGCGTATGTCGCCTACGTGCACTACGTCGAGGGACTGCACCAGGCCGCGCTCGGCGCCGCGGCACACGGGTCTGCGGCCACGACCGCGCCCACCGGCCACCAGCACCAGAAGTGAGACCGCGTCCGCGCCATCAGGAGAGATCATCCGCGATGCGGACGAGCCGTTCCGGCTGACATACGACGACACGACGGCGGGCCGTCGTGACAAGGCCCTCGCTCTGCCAGCCGCTGAGCGTTCGGCTGACCGTGAACAACGTCGTTCCCGTCATCTGTGCGAGGTCCTGCCGCGACAGCGGAAAGTCGATCTCGACACCGCTCTCGACACGCCGGCCTGCCTCCCGGGCGAGCCGGAGCACGGCTCGCGCGATGCGGCGCTCGACGCGATCGGTCATCAACTCGTGGTGGACGCGCTGGAGCGCATGAAGGCGCAACGCTACGAGGCGGGCCGCGTTGATCGCGACCACGGGGAACCGGCGCATTAGCGCGAGCATCACCTGGCCGCTCCAGGCGAGCGCCTCCGATGTCTCGAGCGCGCGCGCGGTCACGGGGTACTCCGATCCGTCGACGAGCGCCGCGACGCCGCCGAACAGGTCGCCGGGGCCGTTCACGCGCAGGATCACCTCGTGGCCCTCGGGGGAGACTTCGGTGACCTTCACTCGTCCCGCCACGAGCACGTAGACGCGCGTCGCCGCCTCGCCTGCCCTGAAGAACGCACGGCCCGATGCGGCCCGCCTCACCGACGCGTCACCAGCTACGCTCGCCAGCTCAATCTCCTCGAGCCCTCCGAAGAGCGGGACACCAGCCAGCGCCTGCGTTCGCGATGTCGTCACGGCCGGATCATAGCGGACAGAACGGTGTGGTTCCGAGAGACACGACCCGCCACTCCTGCGGGCCACGGCGCGCCGCGGTCTTCGCCTGCCGACACCTGTCCAGGTAGTCGGGCCCCGTATGACAGCCGTCATACCGTCCCCACCTGCGGCGCGACATACTCCGCCCGTCAACATCTGTTCAGGGGAACGAGGCGGGAGGCAGGACATGTCCGTCGCAGTGCGCTTGCCGGGATTGGCCGACTGGAAAGCCCAGGTGAAGTGCCAGCAGGGGTGCCCCGTGTCGACCGACGCCGGGCGCTACGTCCAGCTCATCGCCGAGGGCCGCGACGAGGACGCGTTCCTCGTGGCGCGTGCGCCGAATCCGTTCGCGTCGATCTGTGGGCGGGTGTGCGCCGCCCCGTGCGAAGACGCCTGCCGGCGTGGCACCATCGACGCGCCGGTGTCCATTCGCGCACTCAAGCGCTACGTCACCGAGCAGTATGGTGTCGAGTCGGTGCGTCCCGACACACAGGACGCGCTGCGCGGCCACCCGCACGTCGAGGGCAATCGCCTCACGTCGCAGCAGCGGCTCGCCGCTGTGTCGGCGGGTGTACGCCGCAAGGTCGCGGTCGTCGGCGCGGGGCCCGCGGGCATGGCCGCCGCGCACGACCTCGCCCTTCGCGGCTACGATGTCACGGTCTTCGAGGCCGCTGGCGAGCCTGGCGGCATGGTGCGATTCGGCATCCCGGAGTACCGCCTTCCTCGTTCGCTGATCCGTTCGGAGATCGACAAGATCCTCGCCCTCGGCGTGAGCCTGAAGCTCGGCACGCCGCTCACACGCCAGTTCGGGATTGCGGCCCTCCGCGCGCAAGGGTTCGACGCGGTCTTCCTCTCGGTCGGCGTCTCGACGGGGCGCGACCTGGATGTTCCCGGTGTCGAGCTCGACGGCGTCGTGAAGGCCGTCGACTACCTGCTCAACATCAACAAGGGCTATCGGCTCGACCTCGGCCGTCGCGTCATGGTCATCGGCGGCGGCTTCGTCGCCTTCGACGCGGCACGCACGGCGCTGCGGGTCTCGCGAGAGGAAGA
>JAEUQQ010000242.1 GCA_016789685.1 Acidobacteriota bacterium
ACAGGGGCTCGAGGCGCCGCGCATGTCGGCCGCGGGCTACGGCGAGTTCCACCCGGTCGTCGCCAACGACTCCGACGCGGGACGGGCGATGAACCGTCGCGTCGACCTCGTGGTGCTCAGCCCAAAGGTGTCTGAACGCGAGGAGCCCTCGGCGCAATAGGCCGCGCCGGGGCGTGGCGAGTCCGGTGTTCGCCTCGCAGAGACGGTGTTACGATTCCCGCCGTGCGCCTCGCCCTCCTGCAGATCAACCCGACGGTCGGCGCCCTCGACGCCAACGCCGACGCCATCATCGCTGCCGCGATGCGGGTCGCGCCCGGCACCGACCTGTGCATCACGCCCGAACTCGCCCTCTGCGGGTATCCGCCGCGCGACCTGTTGCTCCAGCGCGCGTTCGTCGCCCGCGTCCGGCAGGTGCTCGACCGCGTCGCCGAGGCCACGCGCCAGGGGCCGCCGCTCCTGGTGGGCCTGCCTCTCGAGAGCCCACAGTGCGAGGGGCGTCCGCTGGTGAATGCGGCAGCGCTGCTCCAGCAGGGGCGGGTCGTCACCACCTGCACGAAGTCGCTGTTGCCGACGTACGACGTGTTCGACGAGGACCGGTATTTCGAGCCCGGTCGGGGCGTCGCCATCATCGACGTGGCGGGTCAGCGCTGCGCCGTCAGCATCTGCGAAGACATCTGGAACGACCGCGATTTCTGGCAGCGTCCGCGCTACCACCGGGATCCCATCGAAGAGGCGCGCGAGGCGGGGGCGTCGGTCGTGCTCAACCTCTCGGCCTCACCCTTCGAGGTGGGGAAGCAGCGGGTGCGCGAGCGTCTACTGAGCGCGCTGGCGAGCAAGCACGGCATGCCGATCGCCTATGTCAACCAGGTGGGCGGGAACGACGACCTGGTGTTCGACGGGCGCAGCACCGTCGTCGATGCGCGGGGCCGGATCATTGCGCGCGGCGCGGCCTTCCGCGAAGACGTCGTGGCCGTCGAACTCGACGACCGCATCGGGGCCGAGGCCGGCACGGACGAGACGGCGCCCGAGGCCGAGGTGTATGGCGCGCTGGTGCTCGGCACGCGCGACTATGCGCGCAAGTGTGGCTTCACGCGCGTGCTCGTCGGCCTGTCGGGCGGCATCGACAGCGCGTTGACCGCGGCGATCGCCGCCGCGGCGCTCGGGCCCGACCGGGTGCTCGGCGTGATGATGCCGTCACCGTTCTCGTCGGCTGGGAGCATCGACGATTCAGTCGCGCTCGCCGGCGCGTGCGGCATCGAGACGATGACGCTGCCGATTGCGCCGATCATGGCGGCCTTCGACGCCGCCCTCGACGAGGCCTTCGCCGGCCGCCCGCGCGACGTCACCGAAGAGAACATCCAGGCACGGATCCGCGGCAACCTGCTGATGGCGCTGTCGAACAAGACCAACGCCCTGCTGCTGACCACCGGCAACAAGTCGGAACTCGCGGTCGGCTATTGCACGCTGTACGGCGACATGTCGGGCGGCCTGGCGGTCATTGCCGACGTGCCCAAGACCATGGTGTACCGCGTGTCACGCTGGCTGAATGGCCGCGAAGGACGCGAGATCATCCCCGCGGCCATTCTCGACAAGGCGCCGTCGGCCGAACTGCGGCCCAACCAGACCGACCAGGACTCGCTGCCGCCCTACGACGTTCTCGACGCGATCCTCGAACGCCACATCGAAGACCACCTGTCGCACGACGAGATCGTGGCCGCCGGGTTTGCACCGGCGGTCGTGCAACACGTGCTGCGCCTCGTGCGGGTCGCCGAATTCAAGCGGAAGCAGGCTGCCCCTGGTCTCAAGGTGACCGATCGGGCGTTCGGGACAGGCTGGCGCATGCCCATCGCGCGCGCCGACTGGGACCGGCGGAGCTGACCGCTGGATGGGGGCCGAGCGCTATCGCGCGGCGATCATCGGCACCGGCCGGATCGCATCGCTGCTCGAACGCGATCCGCTGCGCGGCAAGCCGTGCACGCACGCCGGGCACTACGGGGCGCACTCGCGGATCGAACTTGCGGCGGGCTGCGACGTTGATCACGAACGCCTGGCGGCGTTCGGCGCCGACTGGGCGATCGCGCCAGCGCACCTCTACGGCGACTACCGCACGATGCTCGAGCGTGAGCGCCCCGACATCGTGTCGGTCTGTGCCTACGCGCCAGAACGACTCGCGATGTGCCGCGCGGCCGTCGAGACCGGCGCACGCGGCCTGTGGATTGAAAAGGCCGTGGCATGCTCGGTCGACGAGGGCCGTGAACTCGAGCGCCTGGTCGCCGCCTCGGGCGTGGCTGCGGTCGTCGATCACCCCAGGCGCGCCGAGACGCGGTACCGCGCCGTCGCACGGTGGATTCGGGAACAGCGACTCGGGCGGCTCGAGAGCGTGCACGTCGTCTTCAGCGGGCATCTCATCCACACCGGGACCCACGCGTGGGACGTGTTGCTCGACTGGTGCGGGCCGTGGGCGTCGGTGTCGGCCTCGCTCGACGCGGCCGACCGAGGCGGGGATGGGCGCGCCGATCGCTGGCCCATGTCGGACGGTCGCGCTGCCGATGCCGCGGCGGACCGTGGCGGGCGGGCGCACATCCTGTTCGAAGACGGGATCGAGGCCTTCGTCACGGGCGGGGCCAAGGACTACTTCGTCTTCCAGTTCGACCTGGTGTTCAGCGCGGGACGCGTGCGAATCGGCAACGATGTGTGGGAGGTGCTGACGCCGGCGGCAAGCCCGCGGTACTCGGGTTTCGACGAGTTGGCGTGCGTGGCGGCCGATACCCTGGTCGAGGCGGGCGACAGGTATCCGACGCCGATGCTGGAGGATCTCGTGCGATGCATGGAGGACGGCGAGCGCCCGCTGCAGTCGCTCGCCTCGGCGGTCGAGGCCCTGGCGCTTGGGGTCGCCTGCGTCGAGGCGGGACTTCTCGGTCGCGCCGTCGAACCGCACACGCTGTCGCTATTCCAGAGGGTCGAGAGCCGATGACCTCGCGAGGGCCAATCCTGCACGTGGCGCCATTCCTGTGGAGCGGGGCAGGCGGCGTCATCACCCGCCTGTGCGAGGCGCAGCGGTCGCGCCGGCCGGTGGTGATCGTCACCACCTCGCGCTCCGGTGGCCTGAGAGACTGGCCCGACTACCGGCGCCGCTTGCGGCGGGCGGGCGTGGAGCATCGGACGGTGGATGTCTTCCATCGTGACGCAGGCACGTTCTGGGCAGGCAGTGAGGCGTTCGCACGCCTGCTCGACGAGGTGCGTCCCTCGGTGGTGCATGCGCACGCAGGCGTGCCGACGTGCAGTGCGGTCGTGGCGCGTGACCGTTCAGGCGTCGCGGCGCCCATCATCGCGCAGATGTACTCGTGGGGCCCCGAACGGCCGGCATGGATGGACCAACAGGATCTCTGGGGCTTCTCACGAGCCGACCGCGTGGTCTGCTCGGCACGCGCGTACCACGACGTGCTCGTCGAGGGAGGGGTGCCGCGGGCGAAGACCACCTACCTGCCGTGGGGGCTGCCGCTCGAGGAACTGCCGTTTCGCGCGGGGCGCCCGACGCCCCGTCGTCACCTGGTGTCGGCCGCCCGGAGGCCGGCGATCGGGTTCGTCGGGCGGATCGAGCCGCGCAAGGGCCAGCTGCTGCTGGTCGAGGCGTTGCCCCGAATCCGGGCGCGTGTCCCGGGCGCCACGCTTGAACTCGTCGGGCCGCCCGGCGACACGGCCTACGAGGCCGAACTGCGGCGCAGGGTTTCGGCCCTCGGCCTCGATGACGCGGTGGCACTGCCGGGCCGCGTACGTCGCGTGTTCGACCGCCTGCGTACGTGGGACATCTTCGTGTCGGTGTCGTCTGACGAAGGGCAGGGCTTGGCGGTGCTGGAGGCACTCGCGGCCGGCGTTCCCGTGGTCGCTCGGGTCGTGCCTGGGGTGGAGGACTTCCTCCGGCCGGCGGCGAACTGCCACGCGATCTCCGGGCCGACTCCTCGCCACATCGCCGACGCGGTCGTAGACGCGCTGGCTGACCCGGTGCGCCTGGTGCGGTTCGCCGTCGCCGGTCGCCGACTGGTCGAGCGCCGCTACGACTGGGCGCAGACGGTCGCCTCCATGGAACGTCTCTACAGGCTTCCATGACGTCGGCTGGCTGGCACCAGGGTTGCTTTGGACAGTGCGTGGCGAAGGCGGCGGTGTCGCCTCGAGGGAGGCCGGTCGATGGCGTGCGCCGAGGCAGGCAGCACTGAGGCGATGGAGACCCACGTACTGCAGTCGGCCGACGACGGCGAGGCCCTCGGCCCCCCCCCCTGTGCCACGCTGGTGCTGTGCTACCACCGGGTGCGCCCGCAGGTCGCTGACGATCCGTACGGTCTGACGATCACGTGTGACCGCTTCGAGGAGCAGCTCGACGCGCTCGCGTCGTGGGGGCGATTCATGGCGCCGGCCGAGCTCTTCGAGCCGTCGGCTCCGGTTTCTGACCGCCCGCGGATCCTCGTGACGTTCGACGACGGCTACCGCGACAACCTCGAGCATGCCTTCCCGATCCTGTCACGACGCGGGATCCCGGCGGCGTGGTTCGTGGTGACCGGAGCCGTCGAACGCAGTGCGCCGTTCTGGTGGGAAACGGTGGCCCTGGCGCATCGGCGCGGGCACGATGTGCCGCTCGGCGATCCCGAGGGCTGGCGGTTCCTGCCGGCGGCCCTGCGGGCGCGTCGACTGTCGGGCGTGGAGGCGCGCCTCAGCCACGCCGACATCGAGCAGATCGCGTCGATGTGCCCGACGTGGCCGACGCTGGTGGCCGATGCACGGCGCTTCGGCATCGTGCTCGGCGCGCACACCAGCACTCACACGTCGCTGGGGCGCCTGGCGACGGCCGACATCGAGCGTGAGGTCGGGGACTCCCTCGACGCACTGACGCGCTGGACGGGCAGGACCCCGACCCTGTTCGCCTACCCCCACGGCAGTCCCGACGATGTGTCGATCGCGGCCATCGACGGGCTGCGGCGGGCGGGGCTCCTGTTTGCCTTCACCACGGAATCCCGGGCCATGACGGCGATCCCGCGACCCGGCTCGCGCGCGGCCCTGACGGCGCCCCGCATCGTCGTGGGCGACGAAGGCGCGCACGACCTCCTCGCGAGGTTGTCGGGACTCGTCGAGCAAGCCGCCGCCACTCAGCGCGTCGGGCCGGAACGACTGGCTGGCGCAGGCCGATCGACGGTCGCCGTGTTGAGCGGCATCTCGGCCCACAACCTGGGCGACGACGCGATGCTCGTGGCCACGGTACGCGACCTGCTGACCCTCCGCCCCGGCCTCGAGGTACGGGTGCTGGCCGAGGAACCGGCCGCCTGTCGCGGCATCGAGGCCGAGTTGGGGGTGCCGGTCCTGCGCTCGCCGCACGACTACGTTCAGCGTGTGATCGCCGCCCGGCCCGAAGGGTGCGACCCCGTGGATGCGGTGCGCCGGGCGGCCCATGCCGTCAGCGTCAGGCACGCGGTGTCGCCAGGCAGCGCGGCAACTGCTGTCCCGCTCGCCGACGACGAGGCCGAGGGCCTGCGATGGTTGCTCGAGGCAGATGGCGTGATTGACTGCGGGGGCGCCAACCTCGACAGCCACTGGCTCGACTACTTCTACGAGAAGTGCTTCGACTACCTGGTCGCGGCCCGGCCACTCGTCGTGACGGGCCAGGGGATCGGCGCGTTCGGCCGTGCCGAAGACCGCGACCTGCTGAGGGAGGCGTTGGGGCGCGTCGACTGTCTCACGGTGCGCGAGCAACTGAGCGCACAGCATGCCCGCGAAGTCGGCGTCGGGGGATACGTGACCGTCGCGGGCGACGACGCGCTGACTCTGGAGCCCTCGTCGGCTGCGCGCGTCGACGAGGTGCTCGCCACCGTCGGCCTCGGTCAGGGCGAGGCCTTCGCCGTCTTCCAGTTCCGCGAGACGCTCGACTACCAGGGCGCGATGGTGGTCGAGCGATTCGCCAGCGTCGTGGACGAACTCGGCGACGCGACCGGGTTGCCGGTTGTCGGCCTGCCCATG
Organism: Acidobacteriota bacterium; assembly: GCA_016789685.1. Lineage (GTDB taxonomy): Bacteria > Acidobacteriota > Vicinamibacteria > Vicinamibacterales > JAFNAJ01 > JAEUQQ01. The sequence continues at coordinate 6,004 of JAEUQQ010000242.1, forward strand.
CACTTCGGGGGCTGCGACGAACGGACGCACCTCGCGGCGATTTCAGCGCGCATGCGGCGCCCCGGGGCACTGCGCATCATTCCCGCTGAACTGGGGGCGCGTGACGCCCTCGGAGTCATGGCCCGAGCAACGGTGGCCTGCGGCATCTCGTACCACTCCGCAGTCTTCTCGCTGCTGAGTGGCGTCCCGTTCATCGGGATCTACAAGGGCGGGCACTACACGCAGAAGTTCGATGGTCTGTCGCAACTCTACGAGGTCGCGGACCTCGCGGTGCCGCTCGACGCTGTCGGCCCCGGGACGATCGCCCGGGCCGTTGCGGCCCGACTCGCCGGGGCGGTGCCGCTGCGCGCCAGATTGGCGGCACGCAATGCCACCTTGCTCGAGGCCGTGCGGCGCCCCAGGCGCGCGCTCGTCGAGGCGGTCGAACGGGCGGGGGAGGGACCGGCGCCGGTGGGCGGTGGCCGGGCCGCCGTCGTGCCGGTGCAGTGGGGTTCGCTGCGACGACTCGACCCTGTCAGCGCGGACTGGGGCTTCGATCGTGGCCAACCCCTCGACCGCTACTACATCGATCATTTCGTCGCCGGACACCGGGCCGACATCCGGGGGGCGGTGTGCGAGCTCCTGAACCGCGAGTACACCGAGAGGTTCGGCGACACCCGGGTCACCTCGAGTGACGTGCTCGACATCGACGGCACGAACGCGACGGCCACCATCGTCGATGATCTCGCGCGCCCCGTGGTGTTGCCCCGGGATCGATTCGACTGCTTCATCCTCACCCAGACGCTGCCGTACATCTTCGACTGCGCCGGCGCCCTGGCGCACGCGTACGCGGCGACTCGGCCCGGTGGCGTGCTGCTCGTCACCGTCCCGTCGATCATCCGCTACCACCGCGAGCCCGAGGACCACTGGCGCTTCACCGTCGACTCGATGCAGCGGCTCGTCGCCGAGCAGTGCCCCGGCGCCCGGGCGACGGTGGGTGCGCATGGCAACCTGTTGAGTGCCGTCGGGTTCCTGTACGGGCTGGCCTCCCGGGAACTGTCGGCGTTCGAACTCGAGCATGCCGACGCACGGTTTCCGCTCGTGATCACGGCGCGCATCGTGAAGGGGCACGCGTCGTGAGCGTGTCACCCCGGGACGTGCCCCAGTATCGCGACGTCACCGGCCCCGGCGCGTGGCGGGCGGTGCTCCACGAGCTTGCGGCGACGGTTCCTGCCCCCGATCCCCGCGCCCGGCCGCGCTACCGCACGATCCTCATGCCGATGCTCGTGGGAGCGAGCGACCTCTTCGCCGTTCGCGAGGGACTCCTGGCTCACGCCCTCCGCCTGCGCGGGGCCGAGGTCGTCTTCGTGCTGTGCGATGGCATGACGGCGTGCGATGCGCGCACCTACGACCACGATCCCGACGGGTACTGCGCGCAGTGCCTCGCCCACGGCGAGGCGAACCTGGCAGCGTTCGGGCACCGTGTGCTGCGTGCGAGTGCGCACGCCGACCTGGAACGCGCGGGGGCCTGCGCGGCGCTTGCACGCGCGAGGGCTGACGAGGAACTCCTGCAGGACGCACCCGGCCGGCCCGGGCTGGCCGCGCACGTCTTCAGCTCGACGCTGCGATACCTGCGGGCCGGCGTCTGGGCGCCGTCGGACGCGCGCACGGTGGCCAAGGGACGCGAGTATCTCGAGACAGCCCTGCTCATGCGCGAGTTCGCGCAGACCACGATCGCGAGGGTCCGGCCCGACAAGGTCGTGCTGTCGCACGGGGTGTATGCGACCTGGGGGCCCTGGGCCGACCAGGCGGTGGCTGCCGGCGTGCCGTTCGACACGTGCTGTGGCGGCTGGCGCCGCAACACCCTGTTCCTCCAGCACGACGACCCGCGCGCGCTCCACTGCGACGACCTCTGGCCCGATGTGGCGCACCACCCGCTCGACGCGAACGAACGCGCCTGCATCGAGGCGTACATCTCGACGCGCGACGACAATCGGGCCGATGCGTTCCAGTACATTCAGGGGATCGAGCAGGGCCTGGCGTCGTTCTGCGCGCGTCATGCGATCGACCTGACGACGACCCGCCGGATCGTCGGTGTGTTCAGCAATGTAGCGTTCGACAGCGCACGTTTTGGGGGCGGACGCGCGTTTGCCGACATGTTCGCCTGGTTGCGCGCATGCGTCGAGCGCGCGCGCCTGCATCCCGACACCCTGTTCGTCGTCAAGGCGCACCCGGGCGAGGCCAATTTCGCCGAGACGACGCCAGAGGCCTGGCGTGTTGGCGCGGCCCTCGCGTCGTCATCGGCGTTACCGCCCAACGTGCGGTTCGTGCCGCCCGATGACCGGGTCAGCCCCTATGCGCTGTACGCCCTGATCGACGCCGGCCTCGTCAACACGTCATCGGTCGGGCTCGAGATGGCGCTGCATGGGATTCCGGTGCTGACCACTGGCGCCGGAGTGCACTACGAGAAGCCGGGCATCGTCGTCGTGCCGCGCGACACGGACGACTACTTCGCGAAGTTCGACGCGTTCGCGCGAGGGCCCGTGACGTTCACGCCAGACCGCGAACTCGCGCTTCGGTACGCCTACGCCCTGTACTTCCGGAAGTCGATGCCGTTCGAGCCGATTGACGTCAAGGGATGGGCCCCGGTCGGCCTGGGCATCCGTCACCTCGGAGACCTGGCGCCCGGGCGGTTTCCGGGCCTCGACCGCCTGTGCGAGGGCATCCTCGAAGGCACGGCCTTCGCGATGCCGGGGAGTTTGCGACAATGAGTGCCGCGATGGCAGCCACGGTCACGGTGTGGACGGGTTCAACGGCGGCGCGGTCGTGACGGCCCGCCGCGAGGCCTCGACGTTGCCTGCCATTGCCGGCGGGGCGCCGGTGCGCGAGTCGTTCCTCGTGTACGGGCGCCCGCAGATCGAGCAAGCCGAGATCGACGAGGTCGTCGAGACCATGCGCTCGGGGTGGATTGGCGCGGGGCCGCGCACCGTCCGGTTCGCCGAGGCGTTCGGCCGTTACACGGGGGCCTCCCACGCGCTCGCGGTGAGTTCGTGCACCGCGGCGCTGCACCTGGCGCTCGTGGCGGTCGGCATCGGGCCGGGCGATGAAGTGATCACGACATCGATGACGTTCTGCGCGACCGTGAACGTCATCCTGCACTGCGGGGCGACGCCCGTGCTGGTCGATTGCGACCCCCGCACGATGAACATCGACCTGGAGCAGGTGCGCGCTCGCATCACCAGCCGCACCCGTGCGGTCATCGTGGTGCACTTCGCGGGGCGTGCTTGCGCCATGGGGCCGCTCCTCGAGCTCGCGGCCGCCCATGGCCTGAGGGTCATCGAAGACTGCGCGCACGCCATCGAGACGCTCTACGAGGGACGTCACGCCGGCACACTGGGTGACGTGGGGGCGTTCAGCTTCTACGCCACCAAGAACCTCTGCACCGGTGAAGGCGGCATGGTGCTGACGGCCGACGCCGACATCGCCGAGCGGGTGCGCTGCTTCGCCATGAGCGGGATGAGCCGCGATGCCTGGAAACGGTACGGTAGCCAGGGCTTCAGGCACTATGCCGTCGAGGCGCCCGGCTTCAAGTACAACATGACCGACCTGCAGGCGGCGTTCGGCATTCATCAACTCGCCCGTGTGGAACGCAACTGGGAGCGGCGGCGCGAGTTGTGGCACGTGTACGACGGTGCGCTGCGCGGCCTGCCATGTTTCACGCCGCCGCCTGCCGAACCCAACACCCGCCACGCGCTCCACATGTACAACCTGCTGCTCGACCTCGACCGCCTGCGCGTGTCGCGCGATGACATCCTCGATGCCATGACGGCCGAGAACGTCGGCGTGGGGGTGCACTACCTGCCGGTGCACCAGCAACCCTACTACCGCGAGACGTTCGGCTATCGCGACGAACAGTTCCCGCATGCGTCGTGGATCGCCGCTCGGACGCTGAGTCTGCCGCTGGCCACCAGCATGAGCGACGACGACCAGGTGTCGGTGGTGGCAGCGATCAGCAGGGTGCTGGAGTACTACGCGCGATGACGCGTCCTCGCGGCATCGCCGTGGCGGTCTCGGACCTCCTCGCGGACGACGACGTGCGGCGGCGCGTCGAGCCGTTTGCCGACGCGTTCGAACTGCGCGATCGCCATGGCCCGATGGCGTTCGAGACCCCTGCCGAGGTGTTGTTCCATTCAGACCAGAATCTGCTCGCGCCGCTTGACGTCGCGGCGATCGAGCGGCGCGTCGGCCGGTGGATGGCGGGTGGGCAGCTCGCGCTCGTCTCGCTGCATGCGCTGTCGTGCTACACCGCACCGGTGCTCGAGGGCCGGATGTTCCAGCCCGGCGGACGGCGCATGGACACGGCCGAGATGCTCGAACACGCGTGTCGCAACGCCGATGCCCTCGCCCGCACGCTGGGCGGCGTGAGCATCGCCGTCGAGAACAACAACTACCTGCCGTCGCCGGCCTACGACGTCATCGCCGAACCGGCGTTCATCGCGCGCGTGGTGCACGCCTCGGGCGCGTCGTTCCTGCTCGACCTGGCCCACGCGGCGATCTCGGCGCGGCACCTCGCGGTCGCGTTCGACCGCTATCTCGCGGAGTTGCCGCTCGACCGCGTTGCGCAGGTCCATCTCGCGGGGTGCGGGCGGCACGGTGAGGTGTGGACGGACGACCATTCCGAACCGGGCGACGCGGAGTGGGCGACGCTGGCGGCACTGCTGCCAGACCTGCCCGCGCTGCGCTTCGTGACTCTCGAGTACTACGCGGAAGCCGATCGGCTGGTGCGGTTGCACGAGCAGCTCGCCGCGCTCCTCCAACGTGGAGCAGTCCCGGTCGGCAAGACACACGGGAGAGGAGTCACGCAATGACGACGCCCTTGGCGCTCGGACAGAAGGCGATCGGGAACGGCGCCCCGACCGTCGTGGTCGCCGAGATCGGCATCAATCACGGTGGCGACCTCGAGGCCGCCGAACGGCTCGTGCGGGCGGCTGCGGCCGCCAGCGCAGACGCGGTCAAGTTCCAGACGTATCACACCGCCAACCGGGTGCCGTCCGGGAGCCCGCTGTTTCCGCTGCTGCGGCGCTGCGAGCTGAGCTACGAGGCGCAGACCCACCTGAAACTGCTGGCGGAGTCACTCGGGATCGCGTTCTTCTCGACGCCGTTCGACCAGGAGTGCGCGGACTTTCTCGACGACCTGGGGGTGCCCGCGTTCAAGCTCGCGTCGTTCGACATCGTCAACCGGCCGCTCGCCAGACACGTGCTGGCCAAGGGGCGGCTCGTCATCGCCTCGACGGGCATGGCGAGCCGGAGCGAGGTTGACGCGTTCGTCGCCAGCGCGAAGGCCGCGTCGGCGCCGCTCGTGCTGCTGCACTGCATCTCGGCGTACCCCACGCCAGACGACGCGGCACACCTCCGGGTCATCGACACCCTGCGCTCGCTGTACAGCACGCCCGTCGGGTACTCGGACCACACGCTCGGAATCGACGTACCGGTACTCGCGGTGGCCGCCGGTGCCGTGATGCTCGAGAAGCACTTCACGCTCGATCGAAGCCTGGAGGGGCCTGACCACGCGTTGTCGGCCGACCCGGCGCAGCTGCGCGCGCTCGTCGAGCGCGTGCGGGTCGTCGAACGCATCCTTGGGTCCGAGGCGCTCTGCTGTCGGGAGGTCGAGAAGCCCATCGTGCCCTACCGAAGGTTCGCGTGAGTGGCCCGCCCTCGCTGAGACACGGCGGATGACCAGCGCAGTCACCTCGTGCGTGCTCGAGTGGGACTCGACGTTCCTGGGATTCCCTGTGGCGCGAATCACCGACGCCGTCGCCAGCGACAGCGATGTCGCGACGGCGCTCGAGGACCAGCGCGCTCGCGGTATCGCGCTCGTGTACTGGGCG
>JAEUQQ010000264.1 GCA_016789685.1 Acidobacteriota bacterium
GACGGCCGCCGAATCGCCGCCGGCTTCGAGGAACCCCTCGCGCAGGTGAATCAGGTGCGACTTGGCCCACCGCTCGCACGCGCGGCGCAGGTCGGGCGCCTGCACGGTCTGGCCCGCGAACGGATCGACGCCGTGGAGCACGACATGGTGGGCGATGATGTCGCCGTACTCGAGGGGAAACGCGTCGAGCGACCGGGTGAAGTCCTGCTCGCTGAGCAGGAGCGGCACGGCAAGTCCGGCCCGCGTCCACGCCGTGGTCCGCTGCGCGGCGGCCGAGAGGTCCTTGTACTCGAGCGAGGCGACGATGGCGAGCGTCGCGATCGGCGGGGCCCCTGCGCCCGCCGCCCCCCGGGCCTTGACGCGGGGGCCATGGGCGACGACCGTGCGGAGTCTGGCCCCGAAGATGGTCTGCAGGTCGCCCACGAGCGACGTGGTCAGCGTCGCCAGGGTTGGCGGTAGTCCGGTGGCTCCATCCATGTCTGCATTGTACAGACAGACGCGGTCCGCACGGCCCGCTGCGGCGTCAGGCGCCGGCCCTCGCGGTGAGGCGCCACGGCGGTCAGGGGGCGGCGAATCGCGCCGGCGTCGCGGTATCGGCCGGTGCCAGCAGGTAGTGCGACACCATCCACTCGCGGCCGCCGCGCCACGCGAACAGTTCCGCGCACGCCATGAAGAACACGCGCCAGCGCATGCGCCACCGTGTCACCTGGTCGGCGCCGTAGGTCTCGGCGAGCACGTGACCGACGGCGTCGTGCTGGCGGTCCATGTTCTCGAGCCAGTGCTCGCTCGTGCGGGCGTAGTGCGACCCGTCGACGCGCCAGTGCGCCACGACCTCGAGGTCGCGGTTGAAGTGGAACAGGAGGTCGTCGGACGGCATCTGGCCGCCGGTGAAGAAGTGCCGCGCCATCCAGTCGCCCGGCCCCCGATCCTCGTACGGGTAGGCGAACGAGCGGTGCGTGAAGATGTGCACGAAGAGGCGTCCGCCGGGCACGAGCCACGAGGCGATGCGCGCCAGCAGCGCCTCGTAGTTGCGCATGTGCTCGAACATCTCGACCGACACGACGCGATCGACACGCTCGGCCGGCTCGTAGACGTTCATGTCGCTCGTGACGATTTCGAGGTTCGTGAGGCCGCGCTCGCGCGCCCGGGCGTCGATGAACGCCTTCTGCGACGTGGAGTTCGACACGCCGGTGATGCGCGCGTTGGGATACTGGGCGGCCATCCACAGTGACAGCGACCCCCACCCGCAGCCGAGGTCGAGGATGCGCATGCCGTCGCGAAGTCCGGCCCGTTCGCACGACAGGCGCAGCATGGTCGCTTCGGCCTCGGCCAGGGAGTGGTCGGCCGGGCCGTAACAGCACGCGCTGTACTTCCGGTGCGGGCCGAGCACCAGCGCGTAGAACTGCGCCGGGACTTCATAGTGCTGGTCGTTGGCGGCCCGCGTGTCGATGGCGATCGGGCTGGCCTTCAATGTCGCAATCCAGGCCTGCTTCCGGGCGAGGTTCGCCTCGGCCGAGCCTGCGTCTTCGTCGCGCAGGCGCGTGCGGAGGTTGCGGCGGATGCCGGCCCGGATGAGCCAGTCGGGCAGCACGCCGGATTCGAGCAGTCGGTCGGTCGTCATCGGGCCGGGAACCAGGGGATGAACGCGCTGGTCGTGCGTTGATACTCGCGGTAGGCGTCGCCGCGTCGTCGCACCGCGGCGGCCTCGGTGGCGGGGATGCCCGTCACGCGCAGCAGCAGGTAGAGCATCGCCGCCGGCGCCAGCGCGGCGAG
>JAEUQQ010000298.1 GCA_016789685.1 Acidobacteriota bacterium
CGAGATCGGCCGCCTGACCCATCACACCTACGGGACGGGCGACGCGGCCGACGTGTCGATGCGCGTCGTCGCCGACCACATCCGGGCCACCACCTTCCTGATCGGCGACGGCGTGATGCCATCGAACGAGTGGCGGGGCTACGTGCTGCGCAAGATCATGCGGCGCGCCATGCGCCACGGGAAGAAGCTCGGCGCCACCGAGCCATTCCTGCACGGGCTCGTCGACGTGCTCGTCCGCGAGATGGGCGACGCGTACCCCGACCTGCGCACCAACCGCGATGCGATCGTCGGCGTGATCCGCAACGAGGAAGAGCGCTTCGACGCCGTCCTGTCGAAGGGCCTGCCGAAGATCGAGGACGCCCTCGAACGCGCCGCAGGCGGCAACAAGATCGTCGCCGGTGACGAGGCGTTCAAGCTCTACGACTCGTTCGGCGTGCCCCTCGACTTCATCGAGGACCTCGCCAGCGAACGCGGCATGAGCGTCGACCGCGAGGCCTACGAGCGTGCGATGGATGGCCAACGTGAGAAAGCCCGGGCGGCGAGTGCGTTCGAGATGAAGAAGGGCGACCGCTTTTCGTTCGCCTCGCCGGCCGAAGAGACGCGGTTGCTCGGCGTCGGGGATCGTTTCGAGGGCTACACCTCCACCACGCTCGACGACGTGGCCATCGAAGCCGTGTTCGACGCGCAGCGCGTCCAGGTGGATGCGCTGGCCGCAGGCGACACGGGCTTTGTCGTGCTGGCGGCGACGCCCTTCTACGCCGAGTCTGGCGGACAGGTCTCTGACGAGGGGCGCCTGCACGCGGCCGGCCTTGAGGCCCGGGTCACCGGCATGGCGCGCCTGACGGCGGGCGGCGCCCGCGCACACGCGGTGTCGGTGCAGGCGGGGACGCTCGCGCCGGGCATCCGCGTGACCGCTGCCGTCGATGCGTCGCGTCGCGACGCGATCCGGCGGAACCATACGGCGACGCACCTGCTGCACGCGGCGCTGCGCCGCACGCTCGGCACGCACGTCAAGCAGGCCGGGTCGCTCGTGGCGCCCGACCGGCTGCGGTTCGACTTCACGCATCCAGCCGCGATTTCGCGCGACGATCTCGCGACGATCGAGCGGATCGTGGCCGGCGAGGTGCTGCGGAACGAAACGGTTGCCACCGAGATCAAGGCGACCGCCGATGCGATGGCCGCAGGCGCGATGGCGCTCTTCGGCGAGAAGTACGGCGATGCCGTGCGCGTGGTGTCGGTGCCGGGCTTCAGCATGGAGTTGTGCGGCGGCACGCACTGCCGCGCGACGGGCGACATCGGTCAGTTCGCCATCGTCTCCGAGGGCGGCGTGGCCGCAGGCGTCCGGAGAATCGAGGCGTTCACCGGCCAGGGGGCCTGGGAGCACCAGCACGCGCGCAACGTGGCGTTCGATGCCGTCCTGGCGTCACTGAATGCCCAGCCTGACTCCGCAGTCGCCACGATCGAAAGGCTGCAGCACGACGTCAAGCGGCTGACCCGCGAGGTCAGCGAACTGAAGGTCAAGGCCGCGATGGGCGGCGGGACCGCGGCCGATGACAGTATCGTCATCGGCGTGACGAAAGTGATTGCGCGGCGCGTCGCGGACCTCGACAAGGCTGCCCTGCGCGCCCTGTCGGATTCGCTCCGCGACCAGGCGGGCGCAGGCGTGGTCGTCATCGCCAACGAGGCCGACGGCAAGGTCGGACTGCTGGTGGCGGTGAGCAAGGATCTGACGTCGAAGGTCCAGGCCGGCGCCGTCGTCCGCGAAATTGCGCCCATTGTCGGCGGTGGCGGCGGGGGGCGCCCCGATTTCGCCGAGGCCGGCGGCAAGGATCCGTCGCGGATCGACGAGGCGCTGGCGGCGAGCCGGACGCTGCTGACGCGCCTCCTGTCGTAGCGACGCGTTCAACCTCACCGCGCACGGGCCGATTGACCCGATGCGGGCATCGGTCTTGCCTCCTGCACGTGAGTGCCTGGAGGCGGGATCGCCGCCCCATCGGGTCACTCGCCCATGAACCAGCGACTTTTCAGCGCCCTGCTCGCCCTGGCGATGTGTTGTGCGACAACCACGGTTGCCACGGCGCAAATCTACGTCTCGCGCGACGCGAATGGCACCATCGTGCTGTCTGACAAGCCACTGGGCGCCGACGCGGTAACGTACGCCGTGCCGAAGGCCGCCGGCGTGCGGACGACGCGGTCGGTGGCCACCTTTGCCGGCGGACGGTACGACGACATCATCGCCGCCCATGCGGCCACGCACAGCGTGCGGCCTGAACTGGTCAGGGCGGTGATCGCGGTCGAATCGGCGTTCAATCCCCGGGCTCGTTCGCCCAAGGGCGCGATGGGGTTGATGCAGCTGATGCCGGCAACGGCCCGTGACCTGGGGGTCGAGCGGCCGTA
>JAEUQQ010000314.1 GCA_016789685.1 Acidobacteriota bacterium
AAGCCGGCGGCCTTGCCGACCCCCAACGGGGGCCTGGCCGGCCGGCTGGCCGTGATCCTGGCGCTGGCCGCCCTGGTCGTGGCCGGCCTGTTCCTCGGGCGGGCCGGCGGCGACGTGCCGCCCGGCGTGTCGTACACCATCGCCGGGCTCGCGGCCGCCGTGCTCGTCCTGCGAATCTTCCAGCGGCGGCGCCGTTGAGGCCCGTTGTGCGATAGACTTCACGACTGCAACCCACATGGCAGACGCACGACTGGAAGTCACCGACGCGTTCGGGCAGCGCACCGTCACCCTCGACAAGCCGACGTTCACGATCGGCCGTCGTGACAGCAACGACCTCCGGCTGGCGGGCAGCGAGGTGTCGCGCGACCATGCCGACATCACCTTCGTCGACGGACGGGTGCTGTTCCGCGACCGCGGGTCGCGCTACGGCAGCTTCGTCAACGGCGAGCAGGTGACCGAGAGCCCGCTGACCCACGGCGACAAGATCCGGCTCGGGCGGGGCGGCGGCGCCGAGATCGTGTTCCTCAAGGGCGACACCGACGACACGGCCGAGCCCAACTCCCACACCACGGCCATCGGTGACCTGCGCCATGTCGCGGCGTTGCTCGAGGGCCTGCGCGCCCTGGGCTCGGGCCGCGTGCTCGACGACGTCCTGTCGCTCGTGCTCGACTCGGCGCTCGACGTGAGCGGCGCCGAGCGCGGGTTCATCATGCTGGCGAACGACGAGCGCGTGCTCGAGTTCAAGCTGGCCCGCACGCGGGGGCGGATCACGATTCCTGGGCGCACCTTCGAGACGTCGCGCAAGATCCCCGAAGAGGTGTTCGAGTCGGGCAAGGCCCGCATCGTCGCCGACCTGCTCGATGGCGACCTGGCCAACGTGCACCAGGGCACGGTCGCCCTGGGCATCCGCAACGTGCTCTGCGTGCCGCTGCGGCTGGTGCGGTACGTCGACCAGGCGCAGGCCGATGCCGAAGACCGGTCGATCGGCGTGCTCTATCTCGACTCGCGCGAGAAGGGGGCGCTGACGTCCACGTCGATGCGCGCAGCGCTCGAGACGCTGGCCACCGAAGCCGCCGTGGCCATCGAGAACGCGCGGCTGTACCGCGAGACGCTCGAGAAGGCCAAGCTCGAGCAGGAGATGAAGATCGCCGCCGAGATCCAGCGGGCGCTCCTGCCCAAGACGTCGCGCGTCGGTCCGTATTTCGAAGCCGCATCGGCAACCATTCCGTGCCGATCGATCGGCGGCGACTTCTTCGACTACCTCGACCTGCCCGCGAACCAGTTCGGCTTCGTGCTCGGCGACGTGGCGGGGAAGGGCCCGCCCGCGGCGCTGCTGTCGGCGCTGGTGCAGGGTGTGTTCGCCGCGCAGGTGGCGGCAACCGACGGCCCGGCGGCCGCCGTCGAGCGCGTCAACGCCGCGCTCGTCAGGCGCGCGATCGAGTCGCGGTTCGTCACGGCGATGTACGTGCAGTTGTCGGCCGACGGGACGCTGCAGGCGTGCAATGCCGGTCACAATCCGCCGTTCGTGGTGAGTGCCACCGGCGAGGTGCGCCGCCTCGAGTGCGGTGGCCCGATCCTGGGATTGTTCGACGGGCTCCCGTTCGACCAGGAAGTGGTGAAACTGGCGCCCGGCGACTGGGTCATCGTCTTCACCGACGGCGTGTCGGAGGCGTTGAGCGTGACCGGCGAGGAGTTCGGCGACGCGCGCATCGCCGAGGTCGTCACGGCGCACCTCGACGGCACGCCGACGCAGATGATCGAGGCGATGATCAGCGCGGTGCAGCGCTTCGCCACGGGCGCGCCGCAGAACGACGACGTCACGGCGCTCGTGGTGCGGTACCTCAAGGCCTGACGCCCGATGGGTCACGTGCCTCGCGCGGTGCGGCTCGCCTGGGTCGCGTGTGCCGCGCTTGCGGTCGTCGTGTGGAACGGCGTGTTCGACCTCCTCGTCACGCGCGGCGAGCAGTACTACCTGTGGCAGCAAGCCGAAGCGGCGATCGCGCGGGCCCCCCGCGCGTCACTCGACGACATCATGACGCGCACGATCCACGACGCGATCGTCACGGCCTCCATCTGGGCGGTGCTCGTGTTGCTGGTCAGCGCGGGCGCCGTCACCGTCGCGTGGCGGCGCCTGACCACGCCGCCCCGCGCGTGAGTCCCCGCGCATGACCGCCCTGATCCACGACTGGAACGCGACGACGCCCCCGAGTCCGCGCCGTCGCGTCATGCTCGACGACGAGACACTGCGCGACGGGCTCCAGTCGACGTCGGTCAGGACGCCGTCGATCGACGAGAAGCTCGAAATTCTCCACCTGATGGAGTCGATGGGAATCGATGCCGCCGACATCGGGTTGCCGGGCGCGGGGCCGCACGTGGCTGGCGATGTCGAGCGCCTGGCGCGCGAGATCATCGATCATCGCCTGCGCATCCGGCCCAATGCGGCGGCGCGCACGATGGTCGCCGACATCCGGCCCATCGCCGAGATTTCGCAGCGCGTGGGCCGGCCCCTCGAGGTCGCGGCGTTCATCGGCTCGAGTCACATCCGCCAGTACGCCGAGGGCTGGACGGTCGACTTCCTCGAGCGCACCACCGTCGAGGCCATCTCGTTCGCGACGCGCGAGGGCCTGCCGGTGCTCTACGTCACCGAAGACACGACGCGCGCGCATCCCGAGGCCCTGCGGCGCCTCTACCTCGCCGCCCTGCGCGCGGGCGCGACGCGCCTGTGCATCGCCGACACCGTCGGCCACGCGACGCCGCCCGGCGTGACGAACCTCGTGCGCTTCGTGCAGGGCCTGATCGACGAGTCGGGGTGCGAGGCCGAGATCGACTGGCACGGGCACCAGGATCGCGGGCTGGCGATCGCCAACACCCTGGCGGCGATCGACGCGGGAGCGACGCGCGTGCACGCCACGGCACTCGGCATCGGCGAGCGGTGTGGCAACACGCAGATGGACGTGCTGCTGGTCAACCTCGTCCTGCAGGGGTACCTCGAGCGCGATCTCACGAAACTCGACGAATACTGCGCGCTGGTGTCACGGGCGTGCGAGGTCGAGATCCCGCGCAACTACCCGGTGGTGGGCTACGATGCCTTCCGCACGCAGACGGGTGTGCACGCCTCGGCGATCGTCAAGGCCTACCAGAAGCACGATGACGCGCTGGCCGACGCGGTGTACTCGGCGATTCCCGCGGCGATGGTCGGGCGGCGTCAGGAGATCGAGGTCGGG
>JAEUQQ010000329.1 GCA_016789685.1 Acidobacteriota bacterium
GTCGGGAAGCGCTGAGGCTCCCCGACGCGTGACGTGGCCCGCCCGCCCTGCGACCGGCCCGGCGTCAGCCTACGCCGGGCCGTCGATACCGCCCCAGAGGTTCATCGTGTTCAGTTCCTCGCGGCCGCACGCCTTGAGGTACAGGAACAGCTGCGTGCGGTACGCCGCGCAGCCGCTGAGCACGAAGTTGACGATCAGCGAGCCCCGCGAGCTGCGGTTGCCGAACATCTCGATCTCGGTGCGGAAGTCGGCGTCGGACATCTCGCCGAGCAGCGCTGCATAGGTGTCGGCCTGTGCCGCGAGCGCGGCCAGTGTCTGGTCGAAGTCGCGCGCCGTGGCCGCCTGTTCGGCCGCCGTCCACGCCGCCACGTCGAACGTGCCGGCCTTGACCGCCTGGATCAGCGCCGGCCCCATGACGGTGAGGTACTTGAGCAACTCGATCGTGCTGCGCTGCCTGGCCGTGGGCCGGTAGTCGAGTTGCGCGCGGTCGATCTTGCCCGCGAGGTGGAGGAGGATCCGGACTTCGTTCTGCAGCGAGGCCGTCAGTTCGGCCCTGGTCAATACCATGGGGTTCTCCGGGTTGAATCGTTGGTCGGGCAGGATATCACCCGCCGGTTACACGTCGTCGGGATTGCAGTGCCAGGCCCGCAGGATGGCGTCCTGGTCGGCCGGGCTCGTCGCCTTCTTGAACTTCGCGCCCGAACGTCCCTTGACGCGTGCCTCGCACTCGGCCCACGTCGCGTGCCGCATCGGTCGCCCGTCGACGACGCTCAGGTAGGCGTAGGCCGCTCCCTTCGCCTTCGCCGGCGAGCCCGCCGCCTTGCTGCGGCCGGGCACACTGGTGTCGTCGGGCAGATCGAGCACGGCGACGGGGTAGCCTGCCAGGGGGCCGTCGTAGAGCGCCACCGGTCTGGAGATCGCGAACGCGTCGGCGATCGCGTCAACCCGCTCGTTGCCGGGGATGCCGACGTGCCCGCGCACGTAGTGCCAGGCGATGGCGCGCGGCCCGCGCGCCGACGTGAGATCCGACAGCTGCTCCCACAGGTCGCGGTTGAGGACGTCGCCGCCCGTGGCGGTCTTCCACCCGCGCCGCCGCCACCCGTGGATCCACTCGCGGATGCCCTGGATCACGTAGGTCGAGTCGGTGTAGATCGCGACCGGGCCGCTGTCGCGCGCGATGTGCGTGAGCGCGCGGATCGCGCCCGTCAGCTCCATCTTGTTGTTGGTGGTCGATTCGGCCCCGCCCCCGAGTTCGGTGACGTGGCCCGTCGGGCGGACGACGACGACCCCCCAGCCGCCGGGGCCCGGATTGCGTTTCGAGGCGCCGTCGGTGAAGACGACTATCGGCTGTGTCGGCATGCGGCGAGCAGTGTGCCCGTTTTCGCGGCGCCGTGCCAGCCTGGCGTGCCGCCGGTCGGCCATGACGCGCGATCGTGCCCCCGGTGACACACCGGAGCGCTACACTTGGATCCTCATCCGCCCGCGGCCTGGCCGCCGCGGCGACCTGTCCGTTCATTCCCGGAGTACTCCATGTCACGCACAGCAGGGTTCGCAGCCCACGGTCCCACCTCGCCGTTGGTGCCCTACGAGTTCGACCGTCGCACGCCCGGTGCACGCGACGTCCAGATCGACATCCTCTTCTGCGGCGTCTGCCATTCCGACCTGCACACGGCACGCAACGAGTGGGGCGCCACCGTCTACCCCGCGATCCCCGGCCACGAAATCGTGGGCCTCGTGCGCCACGTCGGCGATGCGGTGACGAGCGTCAAGGCCGGCGACGTGGTCGGCGTCGGGTGCCTGGTCGATTCGTGCCGGACGTGCGCCAGCTGCCGTGAGCACCTCGAGCAGTACTGCGACGGCATGATCCAGACCTACAACAGCCCCGATGCGCACACCGGTGGCACGACGTACGGCGGCTACTCGACGTCGATCGTCGTCGACGAGGCGTTCGTACTGCGCATGCCCGCGACCCTCGACCTCGCCGCGGCGGCCCCGCTGCTCTGCGCGGGCATCACGACCTATTCCCCCCTGCGTCACTGGAACGTCGGGACGGGCAGCACGGTCGGCATCGTCGGCCTGGGGGGATTGGGGCACATGGGGTTGAAGCTCGCCCACGCCATGGGCGCCGACACGACGCTGTTCACGACCTCGCCGTCGAAGGCTGCCGACGCGACACGCTTCGGCGCCGATGCGGTGGTGATCTCGACAGACGCGCAGGCCATGGCCGCGCACGCGGGCCGCTTCGACTTCATCATCGACACCGTCTCGGCGCAGCACGACCTCGACACGTACCTGTCCATGCTCAAGCGCGACGGGACGCTGTGCCTCGTCGGTGCGCCCGAGTTCCCGCACCCGTCGCCCTCGGTGTTCAACCTGATCTTCCGCCGCCGGCAGATCGCCGGGTCGCTGGTGGGGGGCATCCGGGAGACGCAGGAGATGCTCGACTTCTGCGGGGCGCACGGCATCGTGTGCGACATCGAGACGATCCGGATGCAGGACATCAACGCCGCCTACGAACGGATGCTGAAGAGCGACGTGAAGTACCGGTTCGTGATCGACATGGCGTCGCTGGCGCGGGCGTAGCCGATCGACGTGCGGGGCGTGATCGAGGCGGGCGGCACGTGGCCACCCGCCTCGCGGTCGCGGCGACTACTGCCGGTTGCGGTACTCGTCGCTGTTGCGGAGTTCGCGGGCGACCTCGCGCTCGGTCCAGTGATCGCGCAGCACGCGCTGCACGAACGGCTCGCTGGCCGGGTCGGGCTCGCGGCCGAGCACGCTCAGGTATGCGCGCCGCACGATTTCGCGGGCCTTGTCCTGGGTCATGGCGCCAGAACCCTTCTGGCGGTATTCGGGGCTGTTCATCAGGGCGTCGCGCACGTCGTGCTCGTCCCAGCCATGGTTGGTGATCTGGTTGCGGTACGACGACAGGCCGCTGGCGTCGGGTGCGCGCCCGAGGATGTCCTGGTAGGCCCGGTTGATGATGCGGTCGGCCGACGCACTCGGGTTGGTCCTGTGCTCGTCGCTGCGGCGCAGCGCGTCGCGCAACTGCCGTTCCGTCCATCCCTCGTCGACCATCTTGCGCCGGTAGTCGCGCAGGCCCTCGGGATCGGGTGTGCGCCCGAGGATGTCCTGGTACGCGGTCCGGATCGTCCGGTCGACGTCGTACGACCCGCGATCGCGCGTCGTGCGGTCGTTGTGGCTCTGGTAGTCGCGGCGGTCACGCAGGTCGTTCCTGATGTCGTCGGCGTTCCAGTGGTCTTCGTGCACCCGCACACGGTAGCGCCGCAGCTCAAACTCGTCGGGTGAGCGGCGCAGGGCGTCCTGGAAGGCCTGCTCGATCATCCGGTCGGCCCAGCCGCCGCCGGTGCCGCGCTGGTACTGCCCGGCAGCGGCCACTGTCACCGTTCCAGTTGTTCCCGACGGCTGCACCACCGCTGCACTCGCGGCGACCGCAAGCGCCACCATCATCCTCTTCGTCACAGCATGACTCCTTCGAAACAGGGATCTCGACGGTAGCGGCCCATGCGGGCCGTGGCTAGCCACTTCGTGCCACGCGGTGGCGCGAAGCGGATAGCCCCCTCCGGGGGGCTCGGTGAGAATGGCCGAGGTCCTTCGGAGGGAGTAGATGAAATTCAGATCACATGGCATGGTGACGGCGGTGGCCGTCGTGGTGGTGGGCCTGCTCGCAGCAGCAGGTGACGCCGTGGCGCAGCCGCACAAGATGACGCGGCTCGGGAATCCCGCAACGCGGATCACCGCGCCGATTTCTGACACGGCAGGCCTGCAGAAGACCTTCACCATCCCCCGCAACCAGGCCGCCCTCAGCCGTGTGCTCGACAAGGCCGGCCTGACGTCGCTCACGGCGCAGGTGCTCGCCGCCATCACCGAAGGTCGCGTCACCGAGACGTCCGTCGCGCCGGGCACCACCATCCAGTGGATGGCGCTCAGGCGGGCCGGCAGGCCCGACATCGTGTCAGACGCCGTCTGGGCCGGCACGGCGCCATTCGAGGGCTTCGCGTTCTCGATCGACGATGGGCTCAAGCGCTACAACTTCGTCGTGCCCAAGGCCTGCGGCAACCTTGCCCTCGTCTCGGTGACCGAGGTGCCCCTGCCCGAATGCGTCCACGTCGCCTCGAGCCGCTCGTGCGAGAGCAAGCAGGTGACCTTCACCGCGTCGGGCACTGCCATTGCGACCAGGCAGGCGACCAAGGTCAGCGTGTACCGCGATGGCAGGAAGGTCGGCGAGATGCTGCCCGAGGGCTTTGCCCTGGCGCTGCCCGTCGACGCGGGCCGCTACACCTTCATGGCCACCGACAGGCACGGCCGCGAGTACGGCACGTGCGAGCGCGACATCATGGTCGAGGCCTGCGCCGTGGCGCCCGTGGCCCCGCCGCCACCTCCGCCGCCCGCGCCGACCTCGTGCGGCGCCCTGCTGACGGCGACCCGTGTGAAGGGCGGTCTCAACATGGTGATCGACGGGTCGGCGAGCGCCGCCGGTGCGTCGCCCGCGACCCGCGCCCACATCAAGCTGGTCGGGCCTGACGGCAACGAGCTGACATTCACGCACGGCGGCACGCAGATGTCAGAAGCCGAACTGGCGCCGCCGTTCTCGGCGACGTTCTTCGTCGCCAAGGCCAGGCCCGGCACGTATACGCTGCGCGCGAAGACGAGCGCCGCTGACCCGCGCGCCGAGGCCCGGTCGTGCGAGTCGACCGTCTACGTGCCCGAGAACGACACCGTCGACTGGTTCATCGACGGCAACGCCGGCAAGCAGCGCCGCCAGTACGACCTCAACGCCATCGCTTCCGCCACCGGCACGATCACGCCCGGCTTCTGCGACCCGTCCATCGGCTTCAAGGTGGGCCCGCTGTTCTGGCTCAACGACGAGCGCGTCAGCATCGCGCCGGCGATCGGTGCGGCGTTCATGTTCGGCGACCTCGGGCGCTTCGATGGCAACGGCAACGACTACAACAACGTCTCGCCGTTCGTCGAGGGCATCGTCAACGTGCACTTCGCCCCGCGTGGCGCGTACGTCGGCGCCGGCCTCGGCTGGTGGGACGTCTTCGATGGCGCGCACGACACGGGCGCGTTCATCGCGAACTTCGGCCTGCCGATGAAGGCGTCGGCCAGGGGCGACCTCTTCTTCGTCGGCGAAGGCCGCGCCTTCTTCGATGCGCCCGATGGCGTCTCGAACAACTACCAGGCCTGGGGCGGCCTGCGGTTCATCTTCCGCTGAGCGGGCCAGCTGCGGTGGCCGTCGCGTGAGAACGCGACGCCGCCATCGCGCGCCTGCCCCAGGCCACGGGGATGTCGACGGGTGGTCATCGTCCCGCCCCGCATTCACACTCGTGCGCGAGGAGCTGTCGTCCATGCCGGTCACTCGCCGGGTGATGTTGAGCCATGGTGCCGCCGCAGTCGCCGCGGGCGTCATCCCGCCTGCTCACGACACGCCCGCCCCGGATGCGCTGCGCATCCGCGCAGAGGGCATCGACGCCCTGCTCGCCCGCGCCCGCGCGTCGTTTGCCGCACGGCAATTCGACCGCGCGGCCTACCTCGCCATCCTGCGCGTGCTGCGCGACGAAGAGCACGACATCCACGCCCAGGCGTCGACACGCACCTACGACGACCTCGCCACGCACACCTACTGGCACCGCTCGCGCCTGAAGTTCCCGAGCGTGACCCAGCAGGAGTACGATCGCATGATGCGGGTGCCCTGACACGCGTGGCCGCCTGCCCCGGCGCGTGCCACGGATGCGGGCCTGCCAGCGGCCAGGCACCTCGAAGGTCGGCGCGCTGACGCTGGCGTCCGCGGCGTGTTGACGACGGCCCGTCCCCTATCGGGGCAGCTGGGCGTCGCCGGGACCAACGAGGCTGAACACGACCTGGTGGCGGCTGTCGTTCTCGTCGGTCGCGATGAACCCGTTCCCGACACGCTCGATGCGGAAGTGGTGGGTGCCCGCGATGAGCCGCCGATCCTCGAGGCTGCCAGCAAACGCACGGCTGCCAGCCGTACCGGTCACCGAGCCGCCCTGCAGCACCGTCACCTCGACGGTCGTGCGTTCTCCGGCGTCGTAGCCGCGAAAGGTGCCGACGGCCCACGACGGCGCGCCGGCTGCCGGCGGGCGCGGCTCCGGGGCTGACGGTTTCGCTGCCGGGCTGTCGGAGTGACTCTGCCGGATCATCGTGTCCTGAAGGCCCCCATCCTGAATGACGCGGCCAGGTCCCGCTATCCGCTGTGTGCCAGCGCGAGGCGATGGCGCGAGCACGTGGCGCGAATCGGATAGCGTCGCCGTCGTCGGCCGACCACCATCTCCACGACCACAGGTGCCCTGACGATGATCGACGCCCTTCGTTCCCTGCTCGCCGCCACGATCGTGGTGGCCGCCGCGCCGATCGTCGTCGCGCTGGTCCCCGGCCGCATCCCGCAGGTGGTCGCCCTCATCCTCGGCGGCGTCGCGATCGGGCCGTCGTGTCTCGGCGTCGGCGATCCCGCCGCCGTCGCGTTGTTCGCGAACCTCGGGCTCGGGTTCCTCTTCCTGCTCGCGGGCTACGAACTCGAACCGAGCCTCATGCGCGACCGCGAGGGGCGCCTCGCGATCGCCTCGTGGGTCGTCTCGGCCCTTGCCGCCATCGTCATCGTCGGGGCCCTGGCCCACGTGGGTATCGTGCGCGCCTTCGTGCCGGTGGCCATCGGCCTGACGACGACGGCGCTCGGCACGCTGTTGCCGATGCTGCGCGAACACGGCATGCACGACGGGCCACTGGGCCGCAACGTGCTCGCGGCCGGGGCCGTGGGCGAGATGGGGCCCGTGCTGGCGATCGCCATCCTGCTCGGCCACCACGGATCGCTCGTCGAGGTGGCCGGCGTGGCGGCAGTGGCCGCCGTCGCGTTCGTGCTGTCGGTCGTTCCGCGCCTCGTGCGCGGAACCGTGCTGGGCCGCATCGTGGCCGACCGAGCGCACGACACCTCGCAGACGACATTGCGGCTGACCTTGCTGCTGCTGGTCCTGTTGCTGCTGCTGTCGGCCGAGTTCGGCCTCGACGTCGTGCTGGGGGCCTTTTTCGCGGGCATGGTGCTCCGTCGGGCCGACGTGGCCGACGTGACGACGCTCGAGCACAAGCTCGATGCCGTGGGCTACGGGTTCTTCATCCCGGTCTTCTTCGTGTCGTCGGGGATGGGCCTGCACGTGCAGTCGATCGCCGAGGCCCCTGGACGCCTGCTGGTGTGCTTCATCCTGCTGTGTGCCGTGCGCGGGCTGCCGGCACTCGTCCTGTACCGGCACACCCTGCCGCTCGTGCGACGGGTGCAGCTGGCCCTGCTGTCGGCGACGGCACTGCCACTGCTCGTGGCGCTGTCAGAAGTCGGGCTCGCCAACGGCTCGATGTTGCCCGAGAACGCCGCCGCCCTGGTGGGCGCGGGTGTGTTGTCGGTGGCGGTGTTCCCGATGGTGGCGATCCGGCTCGAGCCGCGGGCGCGCCAGGCGCCCGCGGCCACGCACGACTGACCCCGCAGGGCGGCGAGCGCTGGCTCAGGCGCTCATGGCCGGCGGCTGCTGCGACGCCGACAGCGCCTTGTATTCCTGGCCGATGCGCCTGGCCATGACGAACCACGCGATGCCGAGCACGACGTTGATGACGGCGAAGCCGCGCGGGTGCAGGCTGAAGAACGTCGTGCACACGAAGACCAGGACGGCCGAGACGACATCGCCCATGCGCACGAAGAACGAGTCGATCACCTGCTTGGCGCTGTACTTCTGCTCGCGTGTGCACGGCAGGAAGAGCATGTTCCTCACCGTGTTGTTGATCGAGTAGTCGGTCGCGTTCTCGGCGACCTTTGCTCCCAGGACGGCGTGCAGGAACGGGATGAAGCCGGCGATGCCGTACGCCGTCATCGAGAGGATGGGCAGGATCAGCACGCCCACCGGGACGCCGAGGTGCTTGACCACGCGTGAGACGACGAACATCTGCAGGAACAGCCCGAGGATGTTCACGTAGGTGAAGTAGTTGGAGTAGAACTGGCCGATTTCACGGCCCACGGCGGCGCTGTCGTTGCCCACGTGCTCGATCGCCGCGTCACGCACGATGTGGCCGAGGATGTACTCGCCCGTCGTGTTGACGGTATTGGCCAGGAGCAGCATGAACGCCATCAGCAGCAGGTACTTCGTCTTGAAGACCATCTGGAAGGCGTTGACCGGCGGCTTGGCCGCGGCGGCGGCCGTCGCGGCCGTGGCGGGCGGCGTGACCGACCGTGCGGGCGCGCCGCCGAGGCGTGCCTGGCGGCGGTCGATGTAGTTGGTGAGCGCGGCCTGGATGACCAGGATCGCGGCGCCGACGAGCATCAGGTCGAGCACGCCCATCGAGGCGATGAACACCCCCGCGAAGCGCGACCCGAACACGGCCCCGAGCGAGGCGCCGAAGCCGACGATCGGGAAGAGGCGTTCGCCCTGGTCCTTGGTGTAGATGTCGTTGGCAAACGACCAGAACTGCGCCACGACCATCAGGTTGAAGATGCCGATCCACAGGAAGTACACGATGCCCAGCGGCACCCTGGCCTGGCCGAGCGCGAAGAACACGATCAGGCAGACCACGAAGAACGCCGTGACCGTGTTGATGACGCGCAGGCGATCCATGCGGGCCACGAGGCGCCCGTAGTACGGCACCACGAAGGCCAGCACCACGACCTGCAGCGCCGACATGTAGGTCTTGAGTTCGGCCGTGCCCTGCCCGAGGATCAGCGCCTCGCGGACGGGCTTCAGCACGTAGTAGCCCATCAGGATCAGGAAGATGTTCAGCGCGAGCAGGAGGGCGGTGATCGACTCGCCCGGCCGCACCTCGGTGAAGAGCTTCAGGACGTAGTAGAAGCGCGAGGGGACGATCGGCGGCGCCTGGGGCGGTTGTGCGTTCATCGTGGAGTCGATCCAGTGAAGGACGGTGGGGACGATCGACCGGCGCGGCGCGCGAGGTGCCGCGCGTCGGCGCGACTCAGTCCTTCTCGGCGGCCAGGGCCTTCCTGACCTCCTGGAGTTCGCGCTTCTTGTCGGGGCTCACCTTGGGGAACGACAGCTTCAGGTCGTCGATGGCCTGGACCGTGATCGCCGCGACCGCGAGGCGAGAGAACCACTTGTGATCGGCCGGGATGATGTACCACGGGGCCGCCTCGGTGCTCGTGTTGGTGAACACGTCCTCGTAGGCGCGCATGTAGTCCTTCCAGAACGTGCGCTCCCTGGCGTCGTTGACCGAGAACTTCCAGTTCTTGTCGTCCTCGTCGATCCGTGCCAGGAACCGCTTCTTCTGCTCGGCCTTCGACACGTGCAGGAAGAACTTCAGCACCAGCATCCCGTTGTCGACCAGGTAGCGCTCGAAGTTGTTGATCTCGCGGAACCGCCGCTTCCAGATCTTCTCGTCCTTCAGATCGTCGGGCAGCTGCTGGGCCGCGAGGATCTCGGGGTGCACGCGGCACACGAGCGTTTCTTCGTAGTACGAGCGATTGTGGATGCCGATGCGCCCGCGCTCGGGCAGCGCCTTCATCGACCGCCACAGGTAGGTGTGATCGCGCTCCTCGGCCGACGGCGCCTTGAACGCGAACACCTGGCAGCCCTGCGGGTTGACGCCCGACATGACGTGTCGGATCGTGCCGTCCTTGCCGGCCGCGTCCATCGCCTGGAAGATCATCAGGACCGCACGCGTGTCCTGCGCGTACAGCACTTCCTGGTGCTTCGACAGTTCCTTGACACCCTCGGCCAGCAGGGCCTCGGCCTTCTTCTCGTTCTTGATGTCGGCCGTCCACCCGGGGTCGAAGTCCTTGAGCGAGAACTTGCGCCCGGGCCGTGCCATCAACCGCTTCATCAACTGCCGATTCGACATCATCGCTGGCCTCGCTCGTAGGGGTGCCCGGGGATTGTCGACAGAGTTCCGGGCTGCGTGCTATCCGGAATCGGCCACGTCGTGGCAGGGTGACCGGGATCACCCCGCTGCGGCGGACGACACGGGCGGCACCCCGGCGGCACGCGCCGGGAGCCCGCGCTACTTGGTGAAGTTGCCCAGGTAGATCCGGGCGACCTCCGACATGCGGAAACGGCGCTCCCCGCCGGCCTGGAACGACACCGTGCGCGGGTCGGCCTCGTTCTCCGAGCCCTGGCCGCCCTCGATGTTCACCAGCTTGCCCCGCAGGACTTCGCCACCGCGCGTCACGAGGACGTGATCGCTGCCGCGCGCCATCTCGCGCTCCCTGGCCGGCAGGTTCTGGCCGCTGCCGCCCACGTCGATCAACATGAGGTCGGCCATCGGCAGCTTCCGCTGATCGGGCTGGCTCACGCGGATGTAGACCGTGCCGGTCGCGCGCGTCCAGGCCTCGAACCGGCCAGAGACGGCGTCGCCGTTGCGGCGCACCACGGTCACTTGTTCCTGGGCCTGCACGGCGCTCGCCGCCACGAGCAGCGCACACGCCGACACTACGACGCGGATGAGGTGTCTGGTCATGGCCGACTATCCTGCCCGCACCGCGCGGCGTGCGCAATCCCCATCGTGCCAGCGCCCGACCTCCGACGCCGGGGCCGTCGCCCGGGGGCGCCTCAGCGCGCCTGCGCCGTCCGGGCCTCGAGCAGGGCCGTCGTCGCCGCCAGCAGGACGCACACGGCCACCCCTTCGGCCGCTGCGGCCACCTCGCCGCGGTCGGGATACGTCGGGGCGATGCGCACCGTCCGGTCGTGCGGATCGTGCCCGTCGGGATGCGTCGCCCCGGCGGGCGTGAGGGCGATGCCAGCCGCCCTGGCCAGCGTGACCACCTTCCGCGCACAGCCGTCGAGCACGTCGAGGCTGACGAAATAGCCGCCCCTGGGCTCGATCCACGACGCGACGCCCGTGCCGGCCAGGTCGCGCCCGAACCGCTCGAGCACCGTGGCGAACTTCGGGGCGACGATCGCGCGGTGCCGGTCCATGAGGGCGAGCAGGCCCGCCGTGCCGCCGAGGAAGCGCACGTGCCGCAACTGGTTGATCTTGTCGGCGCCGATCGTGCGCTTGCCCATGCGCCCCAGGTACCACGCCACGTTCTCGCGCGACGAGGCGAAGACCGACACCCCAGCCCCGGCCAGCGTGATCTTCGACGTCGACCCGAACACGAACGGCCGGTGCGGGTGGCCGTGCCGCGCGCAGGCGTCGATCAGGCTCGCAATCTCGATCCGTTCATCCGTCAGGTGATGCACGGCGTAGGCGTTGTCCCAGAACACCCGGAAGTCTGGCGCCGCCGTCGTCATCGCGGCGAGCCGCTCCACCGTGGCGGCCGAGTACACCGCGCCCGTGGGATTGCTGTACTTGGGCACGCACCAGATGCCCTTGATCCCCGGGTCGGCGGCCACCAGGCGCTCGACGTCGTCCATGTCGGGCCCGTCTGCGCCGAGCGCTACCGGGATCATCTCGATGCCGAAGTCGTGGCAGATGGCGAAATGGCGGTCGTAGCCGGGCACGGGGCAGAGGAACGCGATGCGCGACTCGCGCGACCAGGGCGGCGAACTGCCGCCGACGCCCGACAGCAGGGCGTACACGATCGCGTCGTGCATGAGCCCCAGGCTCGAGTTGCCGCCGATGACGACCTGCGACGGATCGGCCCCGAACAGCGGCGCGAGCAGGGCGCGCAACTCGGGCAGCCCCTGCAGGACACCGTAGTTGCGCGCGTCGGTGGCGTCGGCCGCGTGGAAGTCGTCGCCCGGCAGCGACAGCAGCGCGTTCGACAGGTCGAGTTGTTCGCTCGACGGCTTGCCACGGGTGAGGTCGAGGGCGAGCCCGCGCCGGGCAAAGGCCTCGTACCGCTGGGCGACCCGATCGCGGAATCCGGCCAGGTCGAGGGTCGACAGCGTCGTGAGCATGGGCATCGCCCGGCATGGTAACGCGGCCGCCGGCCCCGCGGGCCTCATTCATGTGGCATAGCCGGCACTTGTCGTTGTCGCATGCGCCGAAGTGATGGATAGGCGGCATCGCCATGCCCGGTCACCAGGGCATCGGGGTCACCGTCGCCTCGTACGTGAGTTCGCAGCGCATCCCCGAGAGGTGCCCGCCCTCGAACGTGCCCGCGCCCGCCAGCGTGATGCGCCCGCGCGCGTCGAGGGCCCGGCCACCGCCATCGCGCGTCGCCAGCGACAGCGGCAGGTCGCTGTCTTCGTCGATGAACGGCGCGTCGAACGAGTGATCGAAGTGCAGCACCACCGGGATGGCGACGTGCCCGTCGCGTGTCACCGTGCCCGGCCTGGCCGACTTCAGGTGCACCGTCGTCGAGTTCGTCACCGAGGCGAACCCGATGCGCGCCTCGTAGTCGGGCGTGGTCAGGGGATCGAATCCGTGCAACACGACGCGATGACGGTCGGCCGAGAACTCGATGTCGCATCGCAGCCGATAGCCGTGCAACGGTGGCGCCGAGGGCAGCCCGGGAATGCGCAGCGAGCACGTGCCGTCGATGACGGCGTGGAGGGAGCGGGCCGACCGCGTCGGCGCAGAGCGTTTCGCCATGTCGCACCAAGGTTACGACGAGACCCCCGCGCCGGGTTCCGTCGCGTGGCGCGCCCGCGCCCGATGGCGTTTGCCCAGGTTCCCGACGACAGTGTAGGGTGACGCGTGGCCCGCTCGGAGGCGGGCGGCAACCGATGCGCGACGGAGGCCGGGCAGATGCGTGAGCGGGTCATCGGGGTGCTGGGTGGCATGGGCCCAGAGGCGACCATCGCGTTCTACGCGCGCCTGGTCGCGCAGACGCCCGCGACGTGCGACCAGGATCACCTGCGGGTGATCATCGACTCGAACCCGAAGATCCCCGATCGTACCGCGGCGCTGGTGGCGGGCGGTGCCTCGCCGGTGCCGGCGATGGTGGCGAGCATCGACGCCCTCGGGCGTGCCGGCGCCGAGTTCGTGGTGGTGCCGTGCGTGTCGGCGCACGCGTTCCTCGACGAACTCAGGGTCCGGGTGTCGCTGCCGGTGCTCTCGATCTTCGATGCGGTGGCCGACGACATCCGCGGCGACCCCCGTGGCATCGGTCGCGTCGGCCTGCTCGCGACGGCTGGCACCGTGCGCGTCGGCCTGTTCGCGCGCCACCTCGAGCGGCAGGGGATCGTCGTCGACCTTCCCGGTGCACCCGACCAGGACGCCGTGATGGCTGCCATCTACGAGGTCAAGTCGGGCCCGACCGGGGCGCGTCGCGCCGAACTTCGCGACGGCCTGCGCGCGGTGGCCGCGCGTCTCGTGGCCGGCGGGGCGCAGGCGATCGTGCTCGGCTGCACCGAGATTCCGCTGATCATCGGTCGCCACGACGCCCCGGTGCCGGTGTTCGATGCGCTCGACGCGCTGGCGCGGATGGCGCGGCGTGCGGCGCGCGAGGGGTAGCAGGGCACCAGTCGCGTCCCGTCGCCGCCGAACCGCTGCGGCGTGCGACGCTGCGGTCGTCGTCGACCGCGTTCACCGCAACAGCGCGCGCGCCGCATTCACCTCGCGGTGATCCCGACCGAGTGTCGCCTCGAGGTGCCGCAGGGCGTCGGTCAGCGGCCCCCGCGCGGCGTCGCGGCGACCGGCGGCGGCATGCGCCTGGCCGATCGCGAGCAGGGCCCGGCCGGCGTGCGTGCTGAGCACCGTGCCTCCCGTGAACCCACGCTGGATGTCGAGCGCACGGCTGGCGTCGGCGGCCGCATCGTCGAACCGGTGCGCTGCCAGCGCGACATCTGCCCGCGTCAGCAACGCGCGATGCAGCACTTCGCGCCCGTGCTCCCGATCGGCCTCGAGCGCCAGCACCGCGCGGTCGATGCCCGTGCGCGCGGCCACCAGGTCGCCGCGGTCGAGCGACTGGCGTGCGCGCTCGATCTCGAGCACCGTGAACGCCATGTGGCCGGCGGGCAGCACCTGGCGGATGCGGCGCTCGAACTCGTCGAGCAGGAGCGCGGCCCGCGGCAGGTTGCCCAGCTGGCGGTAGCCGGCCGCGCGCAGCGCCAG
Organism: Acidobacteriota bacterium; assembly: GCA_016789685.1. GTDB lineage: Bacteria > Acidobacteriota > Vicinamibacteria > Vicinamibacterales > JAFNAJ01 > JAEUQQ01. Next base: position 13,963 of record JAEUQQ010000329.1, read on the forward strand.
GCCCTGGTTGTAGGCGACCACGTTGCCGTCGCGATCGGCGAGGGCCGCGGATCGGTCGGCGAGGTTCACGCCGTCGCCGACCTTGCCGAGATCGACGAGGACGCGCGCGAGGTTGGTGAGGAGGATCGGCGACACGCTCGCGTCTGATCCGTCGGCGCTCGCGATGGCGACCGCCCGTTCGAACAGCCGGAGCGCGTCGAGCGGCTGCCCGAGCGCGTGATGGGTCATGCCCCAGTTGTTGAGCAGCGTGCCGGCTGTCTCGGTGTCGCCGCGGCCGAGTGCCTCGAGGCGCGCGTACGCCTCCTCGAACGCCGCCGCGGCATCGACGGGCCTGCCGGCCGCGCGGAACGACTCGGCCAGGTCCATGGCCACGCGCACCTGCAGGAGTCGCGTGGCCGTGCCCGACGTCTCGAGCAGGCGCGCCGCGCGCTGCACGTGCGCGATCGCGGCGGCCGGGTCGACGTCTTCGCGCTCGATCTCGGCGGCGCGCAGTTCGCAGCCGACCCGATCGTTGTCGTAGAGCGCGTCGGCGGGGAGTTCGGCCAGTGCGTCGCGCACGAGTTGTCGCGCGTGCGCCCCTTCGCCCGTGTCGGCAATCGCCGCGGCATGTGCGCACGCGGCCCGCGCCCGCACCGACGGGTCGGTCAGCGTCCGCGAGATGTCGAACGCGGCCGCCAGCACGCGACGGGCGCTGTCGTCTTCGTCTTGCGCGCGGTATTGGGTCCCGATCGCGATCAGCGCCAGGGCCCGGGTGGCGGGCGGCTCGTCGTGCTGCCGCAGCGCGATGCGTTCGGCGCGCGCGAGCACCTCGCCCGCGGTGAACCGCTTGCCGACCGGACCAGCGTCGGCGAGCAGGAACTCGTTGAGATCGTTGACCACCTGCGCGTGCCTGAGCTGCGCGATCGCAAAATCGCGCTCGGTGGCCGCCACGCGCGCCTGCCACACCGCGACGGCCGACCCAGACAGGATGCCCACCGCGGCGACCGCGGCCGCGGCGGTTTCGAGCCTCCGCCGCGCGACGAGCTTCCGTGTGCGGTACCACCACGAGTCGGGCTGCGCCGCCACGGGCTCGTGCCGCAGGTGGCGGCGGATGTCGTCGGCCAGGGCGCCCACGCTCGCGTAGCGTTCGGCCGGATCGGTCTTGAGCGCGACGTTGAGGATGGTGTCGAGGTCTCCGCGACAGGCGCGCTGCAGGCGGTCGATCGTCGTTCCGCGCGCCGCCGCCACGCGCAGCGCCACCTCGCTGTCTGCCGCGATCGTCCCGAGCACATCCGACAGGCGGCCGGCCGGCACCTCGAGCGCGCGAAGATACTCGGCCGGCGTGGTGGCGCCCTCGGCGGTCGGGTGCTGGCCCGACAGCAGCGTGAACAGGAGCACGCCGAGCGCGTAGACATCGGTCGCCGTCGTGACCGTCCCGTCACGTGCCTGTTCCGGCGCCGCGTACTTCGGCGTCATGACCATCGCCGTCGCCCGCGTCGCCCCCGCGCCGACGTCGGCCGTGTCGTCGTTGACGAGGCGCGCGATGCCGAAATCGAGCAACTTGGCCACGCCGTCGTCGCGGACCAGGATGTTGGACGGCTTGAGGTCGCGGTGCACGACGAGGTTGGCGTGCGCGTGGGCGACGGCGTCGGCCACCTGCAGGAACAGCGTGAGCCGCGCGCGCACCCCGAGGCGTTGCGCGTCGGCGTACTGGTCGATGTGCACGCCCTCGACGTACTCGAGCACGAGGTAGGGCTGGCCGCGCGAGGTCACCCCGGCGTCGAGCAGGCGCGCGATGTTGGGGTGCGTGAGGCGGGCGAGGATCGTGCCCTCGCGCTCGAAGCGCGTGCGCGCCCGCACGTCGAGCACCGCCTGGTTGACGACCTTGAGCGCCACCTGGCCGCTGAAACGGCCGTCACTCCGGTG
>JAEUQQ010000336.1 GCA_016789685.1 Acidobacteriota bacterium
GACGGCCGCCGCGCCGATTCGCACGTGCGCCCCCACCACGACTGTCCCGGTCCGCTCGTTGATCACGACCCGCGCGACCGCGTCGACCGACACACTCAGCGGCTCGAGGCGCGCCATCAGGTCGGGAATGGCCCCGCGGTAGGCGGCGGGCACCTGCACCGACACCGTACCGGAATCCACGGCCCGCGCCGTGCCGTCGCCCAGGTCCTGGTTGATCGTCGCGGCCAGGCGGTGCGCGGTGGCGAAGTCGGCCTGCGCCAGCGTGAGCAGCAACTCGCCGTCGGTCGGCAACGCGACCCGCTGCGCGACCTGGACCATGCCGCCGCCGGGGACGCGCCCCACCGTGAGATGGTTGACCTGCACCGAGTTCCCGCCACCCCCGCCACCGAACCCGCCGAGTGTCAGCGGCCCCTGGGCCAGGGCGTAGGGCGCACCATCCGGCCCCCGCAGGGCCGTGGCAATCAGAGTCCCCCCCTGCAGGCTTCGCGCGTCGCCGATTGACGAGACCGTGACGTCCACGCGCGAGCCAGGCCGGGAAAAGGCTGGCAGTTCGCCCGTGACCAGCACGGCCGCGATGTTCTCGACCTTGATCTGTTCACCGGGCACGACGACACCCAGTTTCTCGAGCGTGTTGGCCAGCGACTGCGCCGAAAAGAGCGTCTGGCGGCGGTCACCGGTCTTGTTGAGCCCGATGACCAGGCCATAGCCGATGAGCGGCAGGGGCGGATAGCCCTGCAGCGTCACCACGTCCTTGACCCGGGTCGAGCCCGTATCGTCGGCGTGAAGCGCCGGACTCGCGATCAGCACGGTGGTCAGCAGGGCAACGTAGCAGCGGGCACGCATGGCGTTCCTCGTCTTCGGGTGCGCGGGCGTCAGAAGATCTTGTTGATGATGCGAATCAGCCAACCGGGCTTCAGGTTGTCCTTGATCAGCCCGCGGCCGAAGTAGCGGATGCGCAACTGGCCGATCGACGGCGAGAGCACGACGTTGCTGCGGTCGATGTCGGCCGTGCGGACGACGCCGGTGAGCACGATGATCTGGCGGTCGCCGTTGATGTCGACTTCACGGGCCCCCTCGAGCACCAGGTCGCCGTTCGGCAGCACCTCGACCACGCGAGCGGTGATGGTCGCGTTCAAGGTCCCCGTCCGCGTCGTCGTCCCGCCGCCCTTGAAGTCCGTGTCGGCCGCATTCCCGAACAGCGACGCCGGGTCGATGACCGAGGGCAGCTTCGTTTCGAGGCCGAGCATCTTGGTCGCGCTGGCACTGCCCGAACTGCTCTTCTTGAGCGACGAGTCAGCCGTGCCCGTGGCCACGACGCTCTCGATCACGCGGATGGTGACGAGGTCGTTGACCGAGCGCGCACGCGGGTCGAGTCCGAGCCCGGCCATCCACGCGAAGCTGGTGCCGGTCTGCGGCGGCGCCTGCAGCGTCCGCGCCGTCTCGAGGTACCGCGCAAACAGCACGTCGTAGCTGTCGCTCTTCGACGGGCCGGCAGTGCCCTGGCCCTGCTGGGCCGACACGCCCCCGGCGCAGGCCAGCAACGCGGCCGCGACACACAGGCTCCGGAACCTACGAGCCATGACGAACCTCCACCGCGCCGCGCCCAACGACGCGCGCGACGATTGCCTTCCCCGTATCACTGTTGGTGACCTTGACCGCCTGGCCAAGGCGCCCGTCGGCGTTCGCCACGCCGAGGGTCGACACGACGAGTTCTCCGATGCGCACGGCCACGCTCACCTGGTCACCGCGTTTCACGAGCGACACCGGCTGCAGCATGTGCGGCAGCAGCACCTGCCCCGGCACGACGTCGCGCGTCACCTTCATGCCGCGCACGTCGGCCGGGAGTTCCTGGATCCGCAGGCCGTCAAGGGCCTGTGGCCGCCGGTCGGCGTTGCCTGGCCCGAGTTCGTCGTTGCGCGCGAGGGCGCGTGTGGCCACCCAGGTGGCGCGGGTGGCGCGCACGGTGACCTCGGCCGTCCCCGCCCGCGTGGCCTGTCCGTCGGCCCGCGGCATCCGGAGCACGACGCGCACGCGCTCGCCGAATCGTGCATCGGGCGGCATCGCGACCAGCACCTCGCCCGACGCCTCGTCCGGGGCGTCGATCGTGAGGGCCTCGAGTTGCACCGCGAACGTCCCCCCGACACGCGACTGCACGGCCGCGACGATGGCCTGTTCGACACGCGTCCGATCCGCGCCCGACAGCGTGACCGCCAGGGCGACCCAGACGAGCGCGACGAGGAACAGGCGGCTGGTCACGTTACCGGCCCAGGTTGTTGGTCTGCTGGAGCATTTCGTCGGCCGTGCGGACGACCTTGGAGTTGGCCTCGTAGGCACGCTGCCCGAGGATCATGTTGACCATCTCCTCGACGACGCTGACGTTCGACTCCTCGAGGAACCCCTGCGCGAGCGTGCCGACGCCGTCGAGGCCCGGGACGCCGGTCGTGGGTTCGCCCGACGCCGTCGAGCTCACGTACAGGTTGCTGCCGAGCGCCTTCAGGCCGGCCGGATTCTGGAACGTCGCGAGTTCCATGGTGCCGACCTGCTGGGCGGCCGTCTGCCCCTGGAGGGCGACCGACACGATGCCGTCCTTCGACACGCTGATCGACGTCGCGTTGGGCGGGATGGTGATCTGCGGTTCGAGGGCATAGCCTTCGTTGGTGACGAGCAGGCCTTCGGCGTTCAGGTGCAGCTGGCCGGCGCGCGTGTAGGCCGTCTGGCCGTCGGGCAGCGTGACCTGGAAGAACCCGCGGCCCTCGATCGCGAAATCGAGCGGCGCGTTGGTCGATCGCAGGTTGCCCGACCCGAAGTCGCGAGCCGTGGCGATCGCTCGCGTGCCGAGACCGACCTCGAGGCCGATGGGCGCTTCGCCACTCGTCGACGTCGGGGTGCCGGGCACCGTCGTCTGGTCGTAGACGAGGTCCTGGAACTCGACGCGCGACTTCTTGAATCCGACCGTGTTGACGTTCGAGAGGTTGTTCGCGACGTTGTCGATGTTCGACTGCTGCGCGTTCATCCCGCTGGCGGCCGTGTAGAGCGCTCGAATCATGACCTGGTCCTCGTAGTGGCTGCGTCGGCCGGATTCATGTGTCCGGCCGGCGTGCCGATTGGTCGAGTGGTGGAAAGCTGCCCGACGCCCGGCAGCGGACGTCGCTGCCGGCTACCCCGGGGCACGCTCACCTCATCGTCGTCCCAACTCGGCGATGGCCTTGCCATCGACGTCGTTCATCAGCACGGTGACCCCGCGCTGGAGTGCTTCGAAACTGCGCCCGACTTCCGTGAGCTGCACCATGCGGTCGACGACCGAGACGTTCGACTGCTCAATCGCCCCACCCTTGATGGTCGTGCCCGCGGGGCGCGTCGGGGCCGCCGTGCCCTCGTAGCGGAAGCGCCCGGCGTCTTCCCGGCGCAGCCTCGAGGCATCGGCGAACTCGACGACCTTGACCTTGCCGGCGACGGTGTTTCCGGTGCGCACCGTTCCGTCCGGCTGGACCGAGATCTGGCCCGCCCCGAGCGTGATCGGGCCGTTCTCGCCCATCACGGCCTGGCCGTCGGCCGTCACCAGGACGCCATCGCTGCGGCGCTCGAACTGGCCATTGCGCGTGTAGCGCGCCCCCGTCTCGGTCTGCACTTCGAAGAAGCCCCGCCCCTCGAGCGCCATGTCGAGGTCACGGTTGGTGGGCGTGATCTGGCCGTTCCGGAAATCGAGCCGCCCAGGGCCCGCCACCACGTCGACGGCCGTCTGCAGCGCGGCGTTGAAGCTGGGCCGCTCCACGGCCACCGTGGTGACCTTCTCGGACTTGTAGCCCGCCGTCCCTGCGTTGGCCAGATCGGCCGCCACGCGGTCGAGCTGATCCATCCGGGTCCGCAAGCCGCTCAGCGCGACGTAAGCTCCGCCGGCCATGTCGCCTCCTTGTGCGCCGCCGTCACCGGCAGCAGTAGATCTTCGCGTCGCCGCTCGCCTTCGAGACGTACCCAGACGAAGGGGTCGCACCGCGTGTGCTGCATGCGCTCGGCACGCCCCTGCTCGGCGCGTACCGCGATCCTGGCCGCCACGTCGTCGACCGATGTCATCGTGGCCGCGTCGATGGGCACCCCGGGCCGCTCGATCGCGTAGGCATCGACCAGCCGCGGCAGCAGGTCGTCGTCCACGACAAACGCATCCACGATGGCGCCCGTCATCTCGCGCAGCGCCGCAAGCGCGACCCGCGGCAAGGGCGCCGAACACGCCACCGACAGGCGCTCGCTGTCGCGGCTCAACTCGAACGGCACGACGCCCAGCGCGCGTACCGAGTCACGCGACAGGCCCGCGGGACCGCGCCTGACGCGCGAGGCGTCGATGTGCGTCAGGTAGCCGACGCCGGCCTGGGCCGCCAGGCCCCGGATGATCGCCTCGCGCGAGCCGAGGCCCATCTGCAGCAACTGGCGTCCGAGGCGCAGGCCAGACGCGCGCTGCTCGCGAAGCGCGATCCGCAGGTCTTCGTGCGCGATGACCCGCTGCTGGATCAGCAGGCGACCCAGCAACGGCGCGGGCGTGGCCGCCGCCCAGGTCGGCATCGCGTGCGCGGCCTGCAGCACCGCGCGAGCCGCCGTGGCCAGGCACGTCGTCGAGCAGTACCACGATCCGTCGAAGCGCAGGCCGGCGCGGCCGAGACGCACGAGCACGTCCGGTCGCCAGCGCCCGCACTCAGTCCGCGCGCATCTCGCCATGCTGGCGCTCCCGCTTCGTGCGCGGCTTGGCCGCCTTCGGCGCGGCGGTCGTCTTCGGCGCGCGCCCCTGCTCCGTCAGGTGCAGGCGGAGGCGGACTTCGCCCTCCGAGACCTGCTCGTCGGCGGCGATCTGCTGGATGGAACGCCCGCGGCGCGCCGCGCTGGCGATCCGCGTCGAACTGGGGCGCACCGGCGGCGCCTGCGGCGCCTTGGCGGCTTCGCTGGCGGCGAGCCGCTCGATCTCGAGCGCCATGGCCCTGAAGCCCGTCTCGGTCGTCTCGGTGAGCAGCGTCATCGTGTCGCCGAGATGCCCCAGGCGCTCCTCGTACCGCCGGATGGTCCCGACGACGTGCGTGAAGCGCCACAGCATGACGATCTGCGCGAGCAACAGGATCGAGCCAACGACCAACAGCGAGTTCAGCAACATGTGATTCGTCTCCGCGGCGCTACGACGCCATCGAACGCAGGCGATCCGCCGCGCTCACCACTTCGTGGACCCGCACGCCGTAGTTGCCCGCCACCACGACGACCTCGCCCCGTGCGACCAGGCGACCATTGACCAGGATGTCGACCGGATCATCAGGCGACCGTCCGAGGTCGATCACCGAGCCCGGGCCGATCCGGGTCAGCGCGTCGAGGGTCATCTCGGTCTCGCCGAACCGCACCGACAAGGGCAGGTCGATATCGAGGATGACGTCAAGGTTCGGATATGACCGCCCTGCGGCCGCGATGCTGTCGGACGCCCGCTTGGCCTGAGGCGCCGGTGCCGCACCGGCGCCAACGACGCTGAGGGGTGGCGCGGCCACGGCCGCCGCCACCGGCAGGTCGGCCCAGCAGGCAATCGTGGGTGTGAAATCGCTGTCGAGCGTCAGGGCAAAGAGGTGCCGATCGACGGTCTGGTCGCCGCCGGAGCCTGCGACGGCCGATTCGGCCTTGAACTTGGCGCCCTCGGCGAGCGGGTGCTGGCCGAGCGCCCCGAACGCCTGATTCGCCACTTCCTGCAGCATGTCGATCACGGCCGCGTCGTCAGGATCGTCGTCGAATCCCATGACGACCTTGGCCAGGCGCGAGCCATCGGCACGCGTGAAACCAAGGACGATGCTGCCCGTGGTCGGCCCGGAGACCTCGGCGCGGACGGTCCAGCCGATCTCCGGATCGCCAGCCGTCGCGGCGGCCGTGCCA
>JAEUQQ010000381.1 GCA_016789685.1 Acidobacteriota bacterium
ATGGCCTTGCTGAAGCCCGCGGCCTCGAAGGCCACCTGCCACTGCTCGACACCGCGCTTGATGTACGGCACGAGCCACGTCGGCGTCGCTGCATCGATGTAGTAGGTGATGGGCGTCACGGGCTCGGAGATCGCCGCCGACGGATCCTTCTTCTCGAGGCGCCAGCGCGTGATGTACCGCCGCTCGGGCGCGCGGTGCTCGTCGTGCCCGTAGTCCATCTGCCGCACCGAGAAGTAGCCGACGCGCTCGTCGAAGAGGCGCGGCATCATCGGCTTCTCGGGCAGCGCCACCATGCTGAAGTGCATCAGGACGCTGTAGCTGCCTGGCCGCAGCGCGGGCGCCTGGAACGGCGACGAAGGCGCCGGTGGCCCCTGCGTCGCCGGCGCGCTCTCGGGCGGCACGGTGTAGGTGTGGATCGCTTCGACCTCGATGTTGGTGGGGAACGAGACCGCGCGCTCGACGAACGCACGTGCCGCGTCGAAGCCGCGCGCGCGGATGCGCGTCCGCACCGACAGCTCGGGCACCTCGGTCGTGAAGAGGCGCGTGACGTCGATGACCGGCGCGTCGCCTGGGCCGAACGCCTCGACGTTGAACGCCATGACGATCGGGTTGAAGTTCGCCGCCTCGACCGCCTTCGCGATGGGCTCGGACGGATCGGCGACGACCTCGTACGACACGCGGCGCAGGAGCACGCGGTTGCCGTGGCGTTCCCACTTGACCACCGTGTTGCCCGCGGCCTGGCCGCCATACCCCGCGCCGAGCGTGGTCTTGGCGATCTGCGTGACCCACAGGAACTCGCGGCCGAGCGCCGCGGCCGGGATCTCGTAGTAGACCTTGTCCTTGAGGCGGTGCACGGTGAAGACGCCCGTGTCAGACACGGCGTCTTTCGTGATCACCCTGTCGTAGGGCTTCGGGTCGGCCGTTGCGGCGGGACGTTCCGGACGCTCGCCCGCGGCGGAGGCGTCCTGCCCTCCGCCCGGAGCGGGCTGGGCGGCAGCCGGGCCCGGCCCGGCCAGCGCGGCGACCATCGTGGTCGCGACGAATATGGCAATTGGTGCGTGCAATCGAGGCATGAAGGCTCCTGGCGCAGAAGTGACTCCGCGCATCATAGCCTCATGCTCGACGGGTTCGTGACGCGAAACGCCCCGGCCGGGGATGCCGTGGACGCCTCGGGCGACGCCGGGCTCGTCGGCGGCGAGATGCACGCCGGACTCGCCCCCGCAGGGACAATGCCTGGCCGGTGCGTCCGGTGGTAGTATGATTTGTCATACCGCCATGCCCAAGACCAAGGTAGCCCTGACACTCGATTCGACGCTGCTCGAGCGCGTCGACGATCTCGTCGCGCGCGCGCGGTTCCGCAACCGGAGCCAGGCGATCGAGACGGCGCTGGCCGAGAAGCTCGCGCGACTCGGCCGCACCCGCCTGGCCGAAGAGTGCGCCAGGCTCGACCCAGTCGAAGAGCGACGCTTCGCCGATGAAGCCTGGGGAGCCGACAGCCCGTGGCCCGAATACTGAGGGGCGAAGTCCGCTGGGCCGACCTGAACCCGACGCGCGGCCACGAACAGGCCGGTGAGCGCCCGGTGCTGGTCCTGAGCCACGACGTGTTCAACGACCGATCGGGCACGGTGATCGCGGTGGCCCTGACGAGCCAGGAACCGCGCGCCGGGTTTCCCCTGACCCTCGAACTCCGCACCGCGAAGCTCCCGAAGCGCTCGTGGGTCAAGATCGGCCAGATTCGGACGCTGTCAACAGCGCGCATCGGCCGACGACTCGGGCGCGTCGCCGACGAAGAGCTCGCCGAGGTGCTCGACGGCCTCTCGGAGTTGATCGGGTAGCCCCCGCACCCGCTCGCCGCCGTACGACCGGCCGAGGCAGCGACATCACGCGCCGCTCGGTCAGGTCTACCGCCTCACTGCTTCTGGAGCAACCCCATCGATCCGAGGACGGCGCGCACGACCTGCTCGCGCTTGGGCAAGTCATCGAGCCGCCCCGGGGTGTCGATGTTCAACGCGAAGAACACGGGCCCCTTCGCCGTCTCGACCCAGCCCACCCACCAGCCATAGCGGCCTTCCCACCCGGTCTTCGCGCGCAGGATCCAGTCACCCGTGGCTTCCTTGATCATCAGATCCTTGACCAGGCGTTGATGCTCGACTCTGAACGGCAGGGTGTTGCGATAGAGCCCTCGCAGGAAGGCGATCTGTTCGACGGCCGAAATGCGCAGGTTGCCATCGACCCAGTAGTCGCCGCTGCTGGCCGACGGGTCGGCATTGCCGTAGTCGAGGCGTCGCAGGTACGCGCGTGCCCCGGCCTCGCCGATCTGCCTGGCAAACCCCTGGTAGACCCACAGCGTCGAGGCGCGCATGGCCGACCGCAGGTCCTGGTCCTGGTTGTGCCCGGCGAAGCTCCGTGCCACACCGTCCCACGTGAACACCTGGAACTCGTCGGCGACGACGCCGGCATCCAGCGCGAAGAGGGTGTGCGGGATCTTGAAGGTCGAGGCCGGTGAGTACCGCCGCGTGGAACGCTCGGGGTTGAACACCAGGGTCGAGGAGGGCACCTGGCGCTCGTCGACGACGACGATTGTGCCCGTGGCACCGAACCTGGCGAAGTGCGCCGCCCACTCGGGCTTCTCGACGCTGCCATCGGCGGCCACCGCCGTACACGACACGACCGACACCCACAACACTGCCCACAACGCTCTCGTCACGTCTGTGCGTCCTTTCGCGATGCGTATCTTGCGCCATCTCGCGCGGCCGGAGGGCCACGCGGCTACGGTACGCTGAACACGCGCTCGACGCGCGTCACGTTGCCCTGCGCGTCGCTGACGCTCACGCGCACGGTCGCCCGCGGCAGCGACTGTGGCACGAGCGGAATCTCGTAGATGCCGTCACCGGCCTGCCGCGCGAGGTCGGCGAGTTCGGCACCGCGCGGGCGGCCGGCTACGACGAAATCGGCCGTCACCGAGAGTGAGCCCGCGCGAATACCCGAGTGCGCGTCGGCGACGCCGATGCGGATCGCCGACAGCGGCGACGTGTTCACGCCGGCGCGCGGGCTGCTCACCTCGAGCGTCGGCCGCAGGTCATCGAGGAACCACCCGTATCCCTCGTGCCCCGTGCCGTTCGCCGTGTCGATCGGCGCCCCGAGGTCGATCCACCGCGCGATCATCGATTTCTCGGCCGCGCTGAGCGGCGGCACGCCCGAATCGGCCGGCGGCATGATCGTCCCGGTGAAGTCGAGATCGGCCAGGTTCCGATCCGCGCCCGCCGGCAAGGTCGTCGAGTCGCCGGCGACGCGCTCGGTCGGATGATCCTCGTTCGTCCAGCCATCGAGCCGCCGGCCAAACACCTTCCACGCCAGCAGGCTGCGCCGGCTCTGGAACTTCCGCACGTAGCGGCTCGCGTTGGTCTGCCGCCACTCGCCGTTCGAAATCACGGGTCGCAGCCCCCACTCGGCGCCGCTGTCGGCGGCCAGGCGCATGTAGTCGCCGGGAGCGGTGGTCGATCCGCCGTTGTAGCGCAGCTCGGGAATCGTGTGCATCGTGTAGTCGTCGAGCACCAGGGTGCCTGGGGGGTTCGCGCTGGCGCGCGTGTGGCACGACACGCAACTGCGCTGCAGGATCGGGCGGATGTCGCGGTAGAACTCGACATCGACCACCGCTGAGGGCACGACCGTCAACGATGGCTGTCCGGCCTGGTCGTGCGAGACGAGCGGCGTGACCTTCGACAGGTCCCACACCTGGTAGCCCGATCGCGACGCCGCCGTGCCCTCGAATGCGAGCGGCGCCTGGCTGTGCGCGTGGCAGCCGCCGCAGTCGGTGCGCACTTCGCCGGGACGCACCTGGTGCCACGTCTGCGACATGTTGAGCACGAGGCCGTCGCGGTCGATCGTCTGGAACGTGAACGGCGTGTCGGCCGGGATCTTCGCGAGGAAGCTCGTGTCGGGATTCCCCTCGGCATCGACGACGGGACCGCTGCCATCGGCCTTGCGCAGCGGGATCTCGCCGAGGATGCGCAGCCGCTCGTTGGCGAAGCTGTAGAAGTGGATGCCCTCGTGCGGCCCGTAGGAGCGATGCGTGTTGGGCTCCATCGCCACGAGGCGGATGGCCCAGATGTCGCCGTTCGCGTATTTTCCGGCGTCGGCGCCCTGCCAGGCCCAGTTGCTGCTCGAGTCGTTCTCGCTGGTGTTGAACTCGTCGAGGCCGTCGAACGCGCGCGCCCCGTGTCCCGGCGCGCTCTCGCGCTTGTACATGCTGCTCGTGCCCACGAGGCCAAACGGCGTGCCGGCCGGCAACAGCGGATGCGCGCGCCCGTCGTTGGGCAGCCACGGCAGTTGCGCCGGCGCTTCGACACCGTGGATCGCGCGATACGGCACCAGCGCGCGTGGCCACGCCTCGTTGTAGGCGGGGTCGTTCTTGACCAGGATCAGTTCCGACGGGTGCGTCACGACGCGGCCCGACGGCATCAGGTAGATCCCGGCATCCACGCGCGGCACCGACGACGGGCGATCGAGATCGTTGGCGGGCCCCTTCGTCCACACGGTGAGCACGTCGTTGCTGGGCGCCGCCGACGGGTGCGTGACCTTGCCGAGATCGGCGGCGTTGTCGTCGCCGTGCGTGAACGGCGTCAGCGCGTAGGCCCCGCGCGGCGTGAACGGCATCTGGAAGCGCCACGTCGTGTCCTGCACGATCTCGGGGTTGTCGGCGGGTACGGCCGGGTGGAACGCCGGCGCGCCGGCCTCGGGCAGCGGGAAGGCCATGTAGGCGCCGAAGCCGTTGTTGTTGAGGTTGTAGTAGTGCTCGGCGACGATCTGCCCGTCTGACCGCTGCGTCATGAAGTGGAAGGCCGACGCCGCCTTGAACGCGCTCACGAGCGGCTTCCACGCGCGTCCGTCGGGCTGGATGGTCCACAGGCCCCACAGCCGGCTGTCGCGGATGCCCTGCGTCTCGAAGCTCGAGAACATGATCCGGCCATCGCGCAGGATGGTCGGATGCAGCGCGCTGCCGATCGTCATCGGCGCGATGGCGGTGACGTTGCTGCCGTCCTCGTCCATGACGAACAGCTGCAGCGTCGGCGCCGTGTAGCCGCGCGGCGGCGTGAAGCCGTACCGGTTGCTCGTGAACGCGATGCGTCCGCCGGGCAGCGGGCACGGCCCGAGGTTGAGCACGCCGTAGCCGAGCGCGTTGGTCCCCGGCGCGGGATCGACGGGGTTGGCGTCGTCCCACGTGCCCGCGCCGAGGTTGGGCGCGAAGCCGCCGTGCGTGAGCTGCCGCACCTCGCGCGTCCGCACGTCGATGCGGAAGATGTCGGCGCCGCGGCGCGACAGGTACTCGCGTTGCCCGTTGAGTTCAGACGGCCGCACGTCGTGGAAGTACGAGAAGTAGACCACCTGTCCGTCGAACGACACGAAGGGATCGGTGACGGCGCCGTCGCCGCCCCTGAACAGGATCTCTTCGCGTCCGTCGGGATGCAGGAGCATCAGGTCGGCGCCCGGATCGATGCGTCCCGGGTGGAAGACCTCGGGCCAGGTCGTCTCGCGCGCGTCGCCGTACCGCGGCTGGCGCACGTAGACGATGTCGTAATCGACACGGCCGGGTGTGTAACTCTGGGCAGCCGCCCGAGGCGCGCACACGGCCCCCACGAGCAGCGCCACGGCGAGTGTTGCGGCGATTCGCGCCTTCTGTCTCGGCGTCGCGGTCGTCCAACCGGCGGTTGATCTGTGCACGCTGCGGCCCCTCGTCTTGCGTCTGTCCGCGGCAAAGCAAGAGGCGTTCCCCGCCCCTGGCCACCGTCTACCTCTCACGCGTGCCCTCCATGGTATACGTGTCGCGCGCAACACCGATTCGCTGCGCGGAGGCACCGGCCCGTGAGCACACTCGTGACCGAAGACGGCACCACCGTGACGATTGCGCTCGCGGGTCCCCCCACGGCGCGCCTGTTCGGCCTGCCGTTCCTGCTCGTCGGGGTCTACCTGCTGCTCCAGTGGCTGGGCGGCGTCGCCGACATCGTCCGCGGGCGAGCAGCGCTCGGCGAGATGGCCATCGGGACGGTGCTGTTGCTGCTGATCGCCCTGGCCTTCCTCGTTCCTGGCTGGGTGCTCACCCTCGGACGTTCGCTGGTGACGCTCGACACCGCGGCGCAGACCGTGACGACCGTGCGTGATCTTCGCGTGTACCGGCACCGCGAGACGCGCACCCTCACGGAGTTCGACCGCGTCGAGGTGGCACACCTCTCGGTGGGCACCAACACCACGTCAGGCAGTCGCAGGGCGCAGTACCAGGTCGAACTCGCGGGCGAGCGAGGCGCGAACGTCGTCGTCGGGCTCTTCGAGGACGATGGCGATGCCGTCGCGTTCGGGCGCTCGCTGTCGCAGCGGCTGGGATTGCCGGTGCGCGACCGGCGGGCCGACGAGCGCCACTGACGCGCGTGTGGATGGGTGTCGGGCCGGGGCGGCCTACCAGAGCGCCGCTGCGCCGATGCGGCGCCTGATGCCGCGCGTGAACGACAGCACCAGCGAACGGACTTTCTCGGGGCAGCGCGTGCAGTCGGCTGCACGCAGCGGTTCGTTGAGCAGCGGGTTGTAGCCAGCCGGCCAGGTCTGGGGATCGCGGCTGTCGATGAACGCCATCGTCCAGTCGGGAAAGAGGCGCTGCTCGGATTGCCCCGACAGCAGCCGCATGACACTGCGATGCCGCGGGTCGTGCGCGATGCGCGAAAAGAGGTCTTCGACGACCTCGCGCTCACCCTCGAGCACCTGGAGGAAGCTGCCGTCGTGGTACAGCAGCAGGCCGGTGATCCCCGCCGCGCGGTTCGATGCGCGGCTGTGCGCGAGCAACGCGACGAGCTCCGCGTGCGAGAGCGGCGTCGCCGCCGCGCTCAAGTACACCAGATAGAACATGATCAATTCACCCGCAACGAACTCGTGACGTGCCTGCGGGCCGGTGACGCCGGCCCCGGGCACATGGGGGCGAGGTCACATGCGGGACCTCTGGTCCGCGACACGCCGCAGTGCTCGGCGAGGCCCCCCTCGCTTCACACTGTGGCGCGTCACGTCGGGCGGCTCAGCCGCCTGAATGTCAGTCGAACGTCCCGGTCTGGCGGACGTCGCCAGCCGGCATGTGGATGACCTGGCCCGATCGGCGCGCCGACGGACGGCCGCTGTCGTCGCGGCCGACCATCGCCTCGAGCTGGCCCACCAGGTGCAACGACGTCTCGGCCTGCGCGTTGAGCTCTTCGCTCGCCGCCGCACTCTCTTCGGCCGTCGCCGCCGTCGTCTGCGTCACCTTCTCCATCTGCGCAATCGCCTGCGTCACCTGGTCGATCCCCTGCGCCTGCTGACGGCTCGCCGTGCTCACCTCGTCGACGATCTGCTTGATCTCGGTCGTCTGCTGCCCGAGCCGTTCGATCGACTCGCTCAGCGCCTTGACCTTCGTCGTGCCCGCCGACGCGTTCGTCGTCGCCTCTTCGATCAGGACTGCCGTGTCCTTGGCCGCCTGCGCGCTGCGCTGCGCCAGGTTCCGCACTTCGTCGGCGACCACCGCAAAGCCCATCCCCGCCTCGCCGGCGCGTGCCGCCTCGACCGCCGCATTCAACGCCAGGATGTTGGTCTGGAACGCGATCTCGTCGATCGTCTTGAGGATCTTGGCCACCCGGTTGCTCGAGTCGAGGATGCGATCCGTCGACTGCACCATCTCACCCAGCGCCGCGTCGCAGCGCGTGAACTCCTGCACCGACTGCGCCACCAGGCCCGCGGCCCGCTGCGAGTTGTCGGCGTTCTGCCGCGTCATCGACGCCATCTCCTCCATCGACGCCGACGTCTCCTCGAGCGACGCCGCCTGCTCGGTCGCGCCCTGCGAGAGCGCCTGCGACGAACTCGACACCTGCGTCGAGGCCGACACCACCTGGTGCGCGCCCTCGCGCAGTGCCGCCGCCGTCGTGCGCAGCGACGCCGAGATACGCCGTACCATCCACCCGATGACGCCCGACATCGCCACCGCACACGCCAGCAGCGCGGTGAGCAGCCACGTCTGGAACGCCGCGTTGGCTTCGGCGGCGGTCTTCGACGCGGTGAGCGCCTCTTCGCCGTGCGCGATCAGCGCGACGGCCTCTTCCTGCAGCTTCGCCCCGGACGCCTGGATCTCGCCCACGGCCACCATCGTCGCGTCGAGGTCCATGCGCCCGGCCTGTTCGTTGATCTTCAGGTGGCCGGTCCGGTAGTCGGCCGCGGCCGACCGCAGGGCCGCACACCGCGTCGCGATCTCGGGTTCGTCAGACACCGTCGCCAGCTCG
>JAEUQQ010000383.1 GCA_016789685.1 Acidobacteriota bacterium
GACGGCCGACATCCGCTACACCACGGCGGGCGTCACCGCGACACTCAACAGCCCCGCCTACTTCCGGTACGAGGGCCCGTGGGTCGGCGGCGAGAAGCAGAAGGTCGTCAACATCGTGCCGGTGCTGTCGGTGAAGATGACGCCCGACGTCGCCATCGTGCCCGTCGCGGCGGCAGGCACGAAGCGCGAGTTCCGCGTCACGGTGCTCAACAACGCGGCCGGCGGCGGCACGGCGCGGGTCAGGCTCGAGGTCCCCGCGGGCTGGACCGTCGAACCGAAGGACACGACACTCACCTTCTCGCTCGAGGAAGAGGAGATGACGGCGCGTTTCTTCGTGACGCCGCCGGCATCGCTCAAGGAGGGCGAGGCCGAGATCAAGGCCGTGGCGTCACGCGACGGCATCGACTACCGCGAGGGCTACCGCGTCATCGCCTACGACCACATCCAGGCGCGGCACCTCTATGACGTCGCCGCGTCGCATGTGAAGGTGATCGACGTGGCCGTGGCGCCGAACCTGCAGATCGGCTACGTGATGGGCTCGGGTGACGAGGTGCCGGCGGCCATCCAGCAGCTCGGCGCCAGTGTCACGCTGCTCAGCGCCGACGACATCGCGTTCGGCAACCTGGCGAAGTTCTCGACGATCGTGCTGGGCATCCGCGCGCACGAGAAGCGGCCCGACCTGCGGGCCTACAACCAGCGCCTGCTCGACTTCGTGCGCGCCGGCGGCCACCTGGTCGTCCAGTACAACAAGGTCGACTTCAACCAGCTCGGCAGCCGCCTCGACTTCAACGCGCCCCCGCCCGCAACCAGCCCATTTGCGCCGTACGCGGGCATCGTCTCGCGCGATCGTGTCACCGTCGAGGAAGCGCCGATCACGGTGCTCGCCGCAGATCGCGTCGAACTCAACAAGCCCAACAGGATTGGCGACCGCGATTTCGCCAACTGGGTGCAGGAACGCGGACTCTACTTCTTCGAGGCGCGCGACAGCCACTACGTCGATCTGCTCGCCTCGGCTGACCCGTGGCCCAAGAACCCCGGCACGAAGAAGGGCCTGCTGACCGTCGCACCGCTGGGCAACGGCACATGGACGTATGTCGGCCTCGGCCTGTGGCGCCAGCTGCCCGCGGGGACGCCGGGGGCGTATCGCCTGCTCGCCAACCTGGTCAGCCGCCCCCGCAACGACGCCGCGGCCCCATCCGTGCAGCCGTAATCGAAGGGGTCACATCTTTCTTCATCACTTTTTGCACGCTCTGTCCCCATGCCAGGCCGCGGGGGCGCACCATGATGCGCCCCCGTGCGTCGCCCCGATCGAGGCGCGGGACAGAGCGTGCAAGACACCATCAAGAAAGATGTGACCCCGCCGTACACGCCCGCATATACTGCCGCCCTCACATCCCAACGAGGAGGGCTGTCGCATGGCGCGTGTCGTCAGGTGCGGGTTGATCCAGGCGCAGAACGTCCTGGGGCCAGAGGCGGGCCTGCCAAGAATCAAGAAGGCGATGATCGACAAGCACGTCTCGCTCATCGCCGAGGCCGCCCGCAAGAAGGTGAAGATCCTCTGCCTGCAGGAACTCTTCTACGGCCCCTACTTCTGCGCCGAGCAGGAAACGCGCTGGTACGACATCACCGAGCGCGTGCCCGACGGCCCCACCGTCAGCCTCATGCGGAAGCTCGCCAGGAAACACAAGATGGTCATCGTCGTCCCGATCTACGAGGAGGACCAGCCGGGCATCTACTACAACACCGCGGCCGTCATCGACGCCGACGGCTCGTACCTCGGGAAGTACCGCAAGACGCACATCCCGCACTGCAAGCCGGGCTTCTGGGAGAAGTTCTACTTCCGCCCAGGCAATCTCGGGTATCCGACGTTCGAAACCGCCTACGCAAAGATCGGCGTCTACATCTGCTACGACCGGCACTTCCCCGAGGGCGCGCGGGCGCTGGGCCTGTCCGGCGCCGAGATCGTCTTCAACCCCTCGGCCACCGTCGCAGGCCTGTCGGAGTACCTCTGGAAGCTCGAGCAGCCCGCACACGCGGTCGCCAACGGCTACTTCGTCGGCGCCATCAACCGCGTCGGGCGCGAGGCGCCGTGGAACATCGGCGAGTTCTACGGGCAGAGCTACTTCTGCGATCCGCGCGGGAAGATCGTCGCCGAGGCCCCGCGCGACGCGGATGCCGTGGTCGTCGCCGACCTCAATCTCGACATGATCGCCGAGGTGCGCGGCGTGTGGCAGTTCTTCCGCGACCGTCGCCCCGACGCCTACGGGCCGCTGGTCGAGCCGTAGGCACGAACGTGCGGGGGGAAGGCCGTTCCCCCCCGCGTGGTGGTCGTCCGCCGCCGGCCGCGCCCGCGCGGAAGCGTCGCCCCGGCGACGCTACCAGCGCCGGCGATCCCGACGATCCTCGCGGCGATCGCGCACATCCTCGCGACGGTCGCGGACGTCTTCGCGGCGATCGCGCACATCCTCGCGCCGGTCACGCACGTCTTCGCGCCGGTCGGCTGGTCCGGTGTAGAACAGCCGATCGACGAGATCCTCGCGGCGGTCGGCGATGTCTTCGCGCCGATCGCGCACGTCCTCGCGCCGGTCGGCGACGTCTTCGCGGCGATCGCGCACGTCTTCACGCAGGTCACGCACGTGGCGCCCTCGCGGCGAAGCGTCGGCGAAGACGGGAAGCAGCAGACTGATGGCCAGGGCCATCGTCAGGTGTGTCGCGTTCATGGGGACCCTCGTCGTTCTGTGGTGTCAGGACTGCGCTGGTACCGAGTGAGACCGGGCACGTCCGCCGAAGGTTGAACGCGTCCGGCAGCGCAACGTCAGGCGGTCAGGGCCCTGAACAGCCACGCTTTGGCAAACGTCCAGTCGCGCTTGACGGTGGCCAGCGAGATGCCGATGACGTCGGCGGTCTCGTTCTCGGTGAGCCCGCCAAAGCACTTGAGTTCGACGACGCGCGAAGCGCGGGCATCGACCTGGGCGAGGCGGGTGAGGGCCTCGTCGAGGGCGACGAGATCGTCGGAGCGGCCGGGTGCTTCGACGCGCGCGTCTTCCCACACGACGCGGACGACCTTCCCGGGCCCCCGCGCGGCGTTGCGTGCCCTGGCGTGGTCGACCAGGATCCGGCGCATGTGCGTGGCCATCACGCCGAAGAAGTGCGACCGGTCCTGCCAGTCGATCGACGTCGATCCCAGGAGGCGCACGTACGCCTCGTGGACGAGGGCCGTCGTCTGCAACGTGTGGTCGGGGCGTTCACGCCGCATGTACTGTGCGGCAAGCCGTCGCAGCGACGGCAGCACGAGCGCGAGCAGTTCGGCTTCGGCGTCGGGGCGCCCCTGCCGGATCTGTCCGAGCAGGGCAATGACCGTGTCGTTGGGGGCCGCGGGCTTCATGGCTGGCATACCGCCTGTGACGCGAGCATGGAGACTGGAAGTATAGTGCCCGAACCAAGCCAGAAGCCGTACTCCCATGACGATCGAGCGACAGGCGCGCGTGCGCGCGCTCTTCGAAGAGGCCCTTACCCGCCCGACGGCCGCGCGACGCGCGTACGTCGAGAGCGCCTGCGGCGATGACCCCGCCCTCGCCGCCGAAGTGATGGGCCTGGTCGAGGCCAACGCGCAGGCGGGTGCCTTTCTCGATCACCTGTCGATCGACGCCGGCGCCGACCCGGCCGGCGACGTCGTCGGGCAGCGCATCGGCCCGTACAGCGTGGTCCGCGAGATCGGGCGTGGCGGCATGGGGCGTGTATATCTCGCCACGCGCGCCGACGACCAGTTCAGGAAGCAGGTGGCGATCAAGGTCGTGTCTGCCGCGTTCGATGGACTGGGCCTCTCGGAACGCTTCGCGCGCGAACGGCAGATTCTCGCCAACCTCGACCACCCCTTCATCACGCGCCTGATCGACGCGGGCACCACCGACACCGGCCTGCCGTTCATCGTCATGGACGCCGTCGATGGCGTGCCCATCGACGTCTACGGTCAGCAGCAGCGGCTCGGCGTGCGCCAGCGCCTGGAGCTGTTCCGCAAGGTCTGCGATGCCGTGCAGTATGCCCATCGCCACCTGGTCATCCATCGCGACCTGAAGCCCAGCAACATCCTGGTGACCGCCGACGGCACGCCACGCCTGCTCGACTTCGGCATCGCCAAGCTGCTGTCGGCCGACGATGCGCCCGACGCCGCGCGGACGATGACCGGGGCGCAGATGATGACGCCCGAATACGCGAGCCCCGAACAGGCGCAGGGCGAGGCCGTGACGACCGCCACGGATGTCTACTCGCTGGGCGTCCTGCTGTTCCAGGTGCTGACGGGGAAGCGGCCGTACCAGTGGACGACCCAGCGGCTCGACGAGATCGTGCGCGTGATCTGCGAGACGCCCGCCCCGCGACCGAGCGCGGTGGCTCCGGCCGCTGATGCCCGTGCCATTGCGGGCGATCTCGACGCCATCGTCCAGATGGCGCTGCGCAAGGAACCCGAACGGCGCTATGCGTCAGTCGGCCATTTCGCCGACGACATCCGGCTGCACCTGGCGGGCGCGCCGATCGCCGCCCGCACCGATGCGTTCGGCTACCGGGCCGGCAAGTTCGTGCGGCGGCATCGCGTGGGCGTTGCCGCGGCGGCGCTCGTCGCCGTGGCGCTGACGAGCGGCCTCGGCGTCGCGCTCTGGCAGGCGCGCATCGCGCGGCGCGAACGTGCCGAGGCCGAGGCACAGCGCGCACGCGCCGAGCGGCGCTTCAACGACGTCCGCAAGCTCGCGGGCAGCTTCCTGTTCGAGTTCCACGATGCCGTCGCGCCCCTGGCCGGATCGACGCCGGCCCGCACCCTGCTCGTCGCGAAGTCGCTCGAGTATCTCGACAGCCTCGCGCGCGAGGCCGCCGACGACCCGACGCTGCAGGAGGAACTCGCCGCCGCGTACGACCGCGTCGGCGACGTCCAGGGCAACCCGTCGCAGGCGAACCTCGGCGACGTCGAGCGCGCACTCGAGAGCTATCGCAAGGCCGAGGCGATCCGGACGACCCTCGCCGACCAGGCGCCGCAGGATGTCGGCCGGCACGAACGTCTCGCGACGAGCGCGGTGAAGATCGCCGACGCCCTGTTCGGGCGCGGCGACATGAAGGCGGCGGTCACGCAGTACCAGCGCGTGCGCGAGGTGCGCGAAGACGCACTGCGCCTGTCGCCAGATTCGCTGGCGATCCAGACGGCGCTCGCCGAGGTCAGCGGACGCCTGTGCACGACGCTGATTCCCGTCGGCGACGTCAAGGGCGCGCTCGACAACTGCGCCAGAAACGCCGGCTTGCTCGACGTCCTGATCGAGCGCGTCCCGCAGAATCCCGCGTTCACGGCGCAGCGGGCGCTCAACCGGCTGGCCACGGGCAACGCGCAGCGGATGTCTGGTGACCCGCAGGCCGCCGCCGCGTCACTCGCGGCAGGCGTCGAGGCCCTGGCCCGGCAGGTCGCGGCGGCCCCCGACAACGCCGACATGCGAAGGCGTCTCGCCGTCGGATACGCCTATCTCGCCAACGCCAAGCTCGATCTCGGCGATGCGAAGGGCGCCGCCGGCAGCTACGGCGATGCCATCGACAACCTCTCGCGCCTCGTCGACGTCGACCCGTCGAACGCGCGCTTCCGCACCGATCTCGTCTACATGCTGCTGAAGCGCGGCGAACTGCTCGTCAAGGCCGGAGACGTCGCGGGCGGGCGCACGGCGACCGGGCGCGCCCTCGGATTGATGCGCGCGGTTGCGCTGGCCCCCAACGCCCCGCCCGAGACCCTGAACGAGTACGCCTGGGCGCTGGTGTCGTGCGAACCCGCCGACCTGCGCCAGCCGGCACTCGCCCTGGCGCTCGCCCAGCGCGTCGTCACCGCCGCGGCGGCACCGAATCCGGTGCACCTGCACACCCTCGCCTGGGCGCAGTTCCGCACCGGCAGCGCACCGGCCGCCGTTGCGACCGCCGAACGCGCCCTGGCCGCCATGACCACCGCCGCCGGCCCGGCCCTCGGCCTGCGCAAGCAGATCGAGACCGACCTTGCCGTCTTCAGGACCGGCCAGTAGCAGGAATGTGCACGGGTCGATTTCGGGTCAGACCCGAATTGAGTTACGGCAACACGGCGATGGCCTGGCGTACGCAGTTCCTGCGAATCAGCGCCACTCGAGGCGGGATTCGATTTCGGGTCAGACCCTCATCCAGGTTCTGCAGGGTTTTCGGGGAAGTGCGGGTGGCAGAGACTGCGGCGGGGCTATACTCCGCGCCATGCGAACCCGTCACGCCGTCGTTGCCACCCTGCTGAGCGTCGGTGCCGCCATGGTCGCGGCGCAGGCCCCGCGATTCGACCTCGTGATCCGTGGGGCGCGGGTCGTCGATGGCACGGGTGCGCCGTGGGTGCTTGCCGATGTCGCCATCGCTGGCGACACGATCGTCGCCGTGGGACGCGACCTCGCCGGCACGGCGGCCACGACCGTCGATGCCGCCGGCAAGGTGGTGGCGCCGGGCTTCATCGACATCCATACCCACGCGCGCCGCGGCATCTTCGTGGTCCCGACGGCCGACAACTACGTCAGGCAGGGCGTGACGACCGTGGTCGAAGGTCCCGACGGCAGTTCGCCGCTGCCGATTGCCGCCTTCCTCGCCAGAGTCGAAGCCGTGCGCATCGTGCCCAACTTCGCCACGTTCGTCGGACAGGGCTCCGTTCGCGAAAAGGTGATGGGCAACGTCGACCGACCCGCCACGGCCGCTGAACTCGCGACGATGAAGGACATCGTCAGGCAGGCCATGCGGGATGGCGCCTTCGGCCTCAGCACGGGCCTGCTGTACGTGCCCGGGACGTTCACGCCGACCGCCGAGGTCGTCGCGCTCGCCGCCGAGGCCGGCGCGCTCGGCGGCATCCACATCTCGCACATGCGCGAAGAGGCGTCGCGGGTACTCGACAGCGTCAACGAGACGATCCGCATCGGCGAAGCGGGCCACCTGCCCACGCAGGTGACACACCACAAGATCGTCGGCAAGGGCAACTGGGGACGCAGCGTCGAGACCCTGCGCGCGATGGAGGCCGCACGCGCGCGCGGTGTCGATGTCACGATCGATCAGTATCCCTACACGGCGTCGAGCACCGGCATCTCGGTGCTGTTCCCGCGCTGGGCCCTCGAAGGCACCGACGCCGATGTCACCGGCCGCATCGCCGACCCTGCGCAGCGCGCGAAGATCAAGGCGGCAATCATCGAGAACCTGGAGTTCGATCGCGGCGGAGGCGACCCGAAGAACGTCCAGATCGCCAACTGCCCGTGGGATTCGTCGATGGCCGGCAAGACGCTCGCCGATCTGGTGTTGGCGAAGGGCGAGACCGTGTCGTATGCGACGGCCGCAGACGTGGTCATCGAGATCGTCCGCCGCGGCGGTGCGCAGGGGATCTTCCATGCGATAGACGAGGCCGACCTCCGGCGCATCCTCGCATCGCCACTGACGATGGTGGCGTCTGACGGCGAGGTGCCCGTGTTCGGCCAGGCGTCGCCACATCCGCGGAGCTACGGGACGTTCGTCCGGGTGCTCGGCCGGTACGTGCGCGACGAGAGGGTGCTCACCCTCGAAGAGGCCGTGCGCAAGATGACCTCGTTCCCTGCGGCGCGCATGGGCCTGGCCGATCGGGGCATCCTGCGCCCGGGCATGAAGGCCGACCTCGTCGTCTTCGACCCCGAGCGCGTCGGCGATCGCGCGACGTTCGAGCAGCCGCACCAGTACGCGGTCGGCATCGACCGCGTGTTCGTCAACGGCACGCAGGTCTTCGACGGCTCGACCATGAGCGCCGCGCGCCCGGGCCGGGTGCTCAGGCGACCGGCCGCCACGCGCTGACGTTCGGGATTTCTGCTATTCTCGCGCCCACTTCGACAGGCAATGGGCCGCGCCGCCGGCGGCCCGTCGTTCGGCGATTGGCTGCCGGTCACCGCGTCCGCAGAGCGCGTGGGCGGGCGTGCCGGTCGCGAGGGCGCCCATGGGCATCGACACGTCGGTTTCGTTCACGGGAATCCGCTTCGAGAATCCGTTCCTGCTCGCGTCGGCGCCGCCGACCGAATCCGAGAACAACATCATGCGGGCGTTCGACGCCGGGTGGGGCGGTGTGGTCACCAAGACCATCGGCATGCACCCCGTCGTGAACGTCGCGGGCCCGAAGACGAAGTTCCTGCGGAACAACCCCGAGGCGGGCACGCTCTCGATGAACAAGGGCCGCGGCGGCGTGCTCCACTCGTCGTGGAACTGGGAACTGATCTCTGACAAGCCCCTCGACGACTGGATCCCGCGCATCGAGCGCATCAAGCAGGCGCATCCGGGCAAGGTGCTCATCGCGTCGATCATGGCGGGTTCGGGCAGCGACCGCGAACTCGATCACTGGCGTACGCTCGCCCGCGCCTGCCAGGACGCCGGCGCTGACGGCCTGGAGTTGAACCTGTCGTGCCCGCACATGGACCGGCCCGACATGGGCTCGAACATCGGCAAGGACCAGGAACTCTGCTCGTTCGTCGTGCAGGTCGTCAGGCAGGCCGTCCACATCCCGCTCTGGGCCAAGCTCACGCCCGCCACCAGCGACATCGTCGTCGAGGCGGGCGCCGTGTTCCGCGGCGGGGCCGACGCGGTCTCGTCGTCGAACACGTGGCCGTCGTTGCCCCTGATCGATCCCGACACGCTGGAGTTCGAGCTCAACGTCGATGGCTATACCTCGAGCGGCGGCCTGGGCGGTCCCGCCATCCTGCCGCTGTCGATGGCCAAGATGGCGCAGATGGCGCGTGCGTTTCCCGACAAGGCGTTTTCGGGCATCGGCGGCGTGAGTGAGTTCGCGCACGCGCTCAACTACTTCCTGCTCGGGTGCGGCACCGTCCAGATCTGCACCGCGGCCATGCTCGACCAGGCGATCGGTCCGCACGTGATCGCGCGGCTCGTCGAGGGCCTGCGCGCGTTTCTCGAGAGGCACGCCGACCGCGGCTGGACGTCGGTCGAGTCGTTCCGCGGCCTGCGGCGCGACAACGTGATCCAGCAGTCGCAGATCCGCAGGCCCGACCACAGCGAGTACCAAGGCGGCTTCGACGCCGAGGGCTACGCCGACCGGGACTCGTAGCCGCGAGGGGCCGCCGGCGATGCAGACGTCGACCACGACACACGCCACGCGCGGCATGCGGCGCAGCGCGGGCGACCTGTTCGAACTCACGTCGCCGCTCGTCGACGCGTCGCTGACAAACGACGACCTCGCACCGACGAGCGTCGCGCAGCGCAC
>JAEUQQ010000387.1 GCA_016789685.1 Acidobacteriota bacterium
CTCGCCGCCGTTGACCGAGAACGATCCCACCAGCTTGCCATCCGTGAGCTTCGCACTCATCGCGACGGCCATGCCGTTGTAGGTGGTGTTGAAGGTCAGGGTCTCGCCGTCGAACTTGCCATCGCTGATGGCGTCGGAGCCCCCGTCGGCGCTGATCGAGCCCGTGACGGCCTGGTCGGCGACGGTGAGGGTCAGGGTGAACCCGACCGCGCCCTGTGGGCTGTTCGCGGTGCCATTCCACGTGCCCGACAGCGGATCGGCGGCGCGGGCGGTGAGGCACAGGCCAAGGACGAGCACGATGGCGACAGCAATGGCACGGACACGACGCATGGGGCAGTCTCCTCTGGATGGACAGGTGCGGGCGCCATTCTAACGTGGCGGCCCGGCAGTTTCGACCATGGCCCGACCGATCGCCCGCAGTCGCGGCGACGGCGTTGCCCCGAGGCCCATCGCATTCACTCCCGAAACAACAATCCGCAGCGATCCTCGCGCGTTCGCGCAGCTGTCCGTAGTGGTGCGCGCTGGTGCTGGTGCGCCCTGGTCATGTCGCGAGTCTCCCGGTCTGGCCTCACGCCTGGCACCGTCGGCGAGCCTCGCGAGCCTGCTGCATGCCGGCGTCAGGCGCGTGACTGCGAGTCGAGCGGGAAGACCGCACGTTCGAACGCCAGGGCGGCGACAGCGCCAGTGGCATACATGAGGAGGTCGAGGGGATCGAACGTGCGGCCGAAGAGCGGAACGCCGAGGTACTGCAGGACCTCGACGGCTGCACCGACGATGAAGACTGCGGTGCCGCGCACAGCCGGGAGCTGAAGACGCGGCGAACGATCCAGCCCGACCCCGAGAAGCAGGACGAGAGAGAACGGAAGGGCCAGGTCGATCAGGTAGCCGGTGACGAACGCGCGAAGCGGGCCGCGATAGTCAGGCCCGGTGAAGAGATGCAGCGCTCCGACGGCCAGGCAAATGGCGACGACGACGGGCTTGCGGGGAATGTTGCGTGAGGGCATTGGTGGCTCAGCGGCGCGGGCTGAAGGGAGACCGCTGCCGAGCAACGGAGAAGATATCAGGGTCGCTGCGGAAGCATCGTGCCGCCGGTGTCGCCTTTCGCACGTCTTCCGCACACCACGCCGGCCGCCCTCGGCGGGCGCGTCGGGAGTGCTGCGGCAAGTTGTTGAACGGCCTGCGGTTGGGTGCTGGTGCGCCGCCTGGGGATCGAACCCAGGACCACCTGATTAAAAGTCAGATGCTCTACCACTGAGCTAGCGGCGCATCTTGGGCCAAGAATCGTCGACTAGTGCAGGCATTTACCAGGCGAAGGCCGGTTCGACACCCGATGGTCGTGCTCCGCCCGTCTGCTCCCCGACACGCTCACGCCTCGTCTCTGTGCCCTCGTGGGCCGTCGGCAACGAGCGCTGAACGTTGCAGCAGGATTCTACCCCCCTTTGGCCTCCGCGTCTTCCGCAGCTCCGCCGGAACCCCGCGCGTGAGCTCCCCCTGGCACCAGGCCATGGCATGACCCGAGGCGTGTCAGCAAACGGGTTGCCGGTGAGAGACTCGTTCGACCTTTACCCGTGCAGGACGCGCCAGACGGCGAAATCTTCGTCCTTCGTCACGATGACGGCGCCGACCGCAGCCGCGTACTCCCGGATGCGGTGATCTGGCACTTCGGCCATGCCGAGATCCACGACATGCTCGGCGACATGTCCCCACGCCTCCAGCCGTCGCGCCAGTGCGGGCGGCAGTTGCGCGTCAACCAGGAAACGCACCTAGGCGCTCCGCAACACGGGATGGTCGTTCTGGCGAGCGGCGAACTCCAGGACAGCCGTGATGTCCTCGTCGTCGAGGTACGGATAGTCGGCGAGGATCTCGTCTCGCGAGGCGCCAGCCGCGAGAAGGTCGAGCACGTCCTTGACGCGCACCCGCATGCCCCTGATGCACGGACGCCCTCCGCACACCGCCGGGTCGATCGTAATTCGGTCAATGGCATTCACGGGGTCTCTCCTGCACCAGTGATGGCTTGTCCATTCTAGCGGACAAAGGCCCACGCCACGCTTGCGCCCCGCCGCGGCCTGGCGCATATTCAGCCCGCCATCGCCGCCGACCGCGGCGCGGCACTGTCCAGGAGGACTCGGCACCATGACCTCCCTTGACCGCCGTCAGTTCCTCGCCGAGGTCGCCGCGGGCGTCGCCGCCGCGGGGCTACCGCCCGCGATGCCAGCCTCGGCCGCGCCTGCAGGCGCGGCAGATCAAGTGCCACCATCAGGCGCCGGACTCGGCGCACCCGCCTTCGTGCCGCTGCCGCTCGGAGCCGTGCGGCCCACGGGCTGGCTCCTGCGGCAGCTGCGGATCCAGGCCGACGGCCTCACCGGCCATCTCGACGAATTCTGGCCCGACGTCGCACAGAGCCAGTGGTTCGGCGGTTCTGCAGAAGGCTGGGAACGTGCGCCGTACTGGCTCGACGGCGCGATTCCGCTCGCGTGGCTGCTCGACGACGCCACGCTGAAGGCGCGCATCACCTCGCACGTCGACTACATCATCACGCACCAGCGCCCAGACGGGTGGTTCAGCCCCTATCCGCTCGACGCGGTCGCGAAGCGCTACGACCTGTGGAGCATCCTGCTGGTCAACAAGGTGCTCGTCCAGTACCACGACGCCACCGGCGACGACCGCGCCCTGCAGGCCTCGCTGCGCAGCATGCGCGCGCTGCTCGCGGGTCTCGACGCGACGCCGCTGTACGGCTGGGGACGCTTCCGCTGGTTCGAAGGCCTGGTGCCCGCGCTCTACGCCTACGAGCGCGTCGGCGAGCCGTGGCTGCTCGACCTCGCGAAGCGGCTGCGCACGCAGGGTGTCGACTTCGAGGCGCTCATGTCCACCGACGACGTGCGCGTGCCGACGCCACGACGCGGGCTGTGGAAGTGGACCAAGCACGTCGTCAACATGGCGATGGCCACGAAGGCCGCGGCGCTCGCCTGGCGTATCGACCGACGCCCCGAGGCCCACGCCGCCGCCTCGCGGATGATCGAGCTGCTCGACCAGCATCACGGCCAGGTCACCGGGATGTTCAGCGGCGACGAGTGTCTCGCCGGCAAGAACCCGCTCCAGGGCAGCGAGCTGTGCGCGGTCGTCGAATACATGTACTCGCTCGAACATCTGACGTCGGTGTTCGGCGACGGCGCCTTTGCCGACAGGCTCGAACGCCTCGCCTTCAACGCGCTGCCGGCGACGTTCGCGCCCGACATGTGGTCGCACCAGTACGTCCAGCAGGTCAACCAGGTGCAGTGCACC
>JAEUQQ010000395.1 GCA_016789685.1 Acidobacteriota bacterium
TCGGGCCTGAGGAGGCCGGCGAGCATGCGCATGGTCGTCGTCTTGCCCGCGCCGTTGGGCCCGAGCAGGGCCACGATGCGGCCGCGCGTCACGTCGAGCGACACGTCATCGACGGCGAGACGGGGCCCGAAGCGGCGCGAGAGCCGCGTGGCCGAGACGAACGGGGGCTGGGTGGATGAACCGTCAGCCATCGCGCGACGCCATGTTACCTGCTCCCACGCCACCCGCAGCCAGGCAGTCGCGCCCCGCGCCTCCGAGGACGGCAACACCATCGCGTGGGTGTCTCGCTCTTCCCGGGCGGCGCCGCGTCACCCCTGTCGCATCACCCGATCGCAACGGCCGCCGGCTGCCCCGAGGGCCTGCCCTGAGCGACCTCGCAGCGACGCGGGAGCCGAAGGGAAGGCTGTCATATCGCTCGCCTGCGGCTCAGCACTGCGATACACTGCCGCGCTCAATCGACACGAGACGTGTTTCGAGCCTGGGACGCGGGTGTTCCGGGAGTGTCCTGCGCCACCCGTGGGGTGGCCTGGGCGCAGGGCTCCTCGATCCAAGCAACCGGAGCCGGTGACTCCGGCGGTTCGGATCGGAGGGACCAGCCGGCCGGGCATGTGGGCCAGGTGGTCGGAATCAGGCCGGTTTCTGGCGGCCTGTGACGAGCCCCGACTGTGGCGTGACAGGAACGCTGTTTGCGTACAGTCGAGCACCAGATTCTTTTGTGGACGGATGACGTGCCGGAGTCCGGTGCGTCACGGCACTCCGTGTCGGCGGAGTTGAGGAGGAGCACACGATGAAGCGTCTAGCACGCGTGGCGGCGTTGGCGGTGGTGATGGCTCTGGCCATCACGTCGGCGGCGTTTGCCCAGGGCGGAGCGGGTTCCACGGGACGAATTACGGGCGTGATCACGGACGAGAGCGGCGCGGTGCTGCCCGGCGTCACGGTGACGGCCTCGAGTCCCGCGTTGATGACCCCCCAGACCGTTGTCACCAACGCAGAAGGTGACTACCGCTTCCCCTCGCTGCCCGTCGGCGAGTACAAGCTGACGTACGAACTCGCGGGATTCGCGACGCAGTCGCGTGAGGGCATTCGCATCACGATTGGCTTCACGGGCACGATCAACATCAAGCTCGGGGTGCAGTCGCTCGAAGAGACGGTGACGGTCTCGGGCGAGTCGCCGGTCATCGACACGACGGCGACGCGCGTCCAGACCAACTACGACCAGGCGCAGCTGGCCTCGCTGCCCAACGCGCGCGACATGTGGTCGCTGCTCTCGACGACGCCGTCGGTGACGCTTGGCCGCGTCGACGTGGGCGGCAGCACGGCAGGCACGCAGGCCGCCTACTACGCCTACGGCTACACGGGCCAGAACCGCCCGCTGATCGAGGGCATCAACACGACCGAAGGCACGTCTGCCGCGGGCTTCTATCTCGACTACGGTTCGTTTGAAGAGGTGTTCATCGGCGCGGCGGCCAACTCGGCCGAGATGCCGGTGCCCGGGGTGCTGACGCAGTTCGTCGGCAAGAGCGGCGGTAACCGGTTCACGGGCAGCCTCTATTTCGACTACGAGAACGAGTCGTGGCAGGGCACCAACCTGACGCCCGAGCAGGTCCAGCCAAAGCCCAATGTCGCGGCTGCGTTCCGCAGCGACGAGGCGAACAGGCTCGCCGGCTACAAGAACCTCAACCTGGGCACGGGCGGTCCGGCGGTGAAGGACAAGCTCTGGTACTACTACGCGTACCTGTTCCAGCAGAACGAGGTGGCGCAGCCGCCGTCGGGCGTGATTCGCGACGGCACGATCTTCCCGACCAAGCTGATCAACCACACCGGCAAGGTCACGTATTCGCTGGGGACCAACAACAAGTTCATCGCCTACCTGCAGCACGGCACCAAGAAGCAGCCGTACCGCACCGACTCGGTCGTCGGCAACCCGGTCCACATCACCAAGGACTCGACGCTCAACCAGAGTTCGCCGAGCTGGGTGTTCAAGGGCGAGTACCAGCGCACGTTCGGCGGCAACGGCTTCCTCGAGGTGCGCGGCGGGCAGTTCGGCTACAACTTCGGGATGATCACGAACACCGACGCGCCGCGGTACGAAGACACGGTGACGCTCGAAGTGCGTGGTGGTGGTCGCGATTGGCTCCTCAAGCGCCGCCGCAACCAGTACACGGCGGCCTACTCGTGGTTCCTCGACGGGGTCTTTGGCGGCGACCACAACTTCAAGCTCGGCGCCGAGTACCAGGACGAGACGGGCAACACGATCTGGAACTCGGGGTACGCGAACCAGGTCGTGCACCTGCTCAGCAACGGTCGTCCCAACCAGGTGCGCCTCTACGCGACGCCGTCGAGCGCCAAGAATGGCCTGAAGAACTACTCGGCCTTCCTCACCGACAGCTTCCAGTTCAAGCGGCTGACGCTGAACGTCGGGGCCCGCTTCGACCGCTACACGGTCTGGCTGCCCGAACAGTCGCACGAGGCCGGCAGGTTCTTCCCGACGGCCCAGACGTTCGCAGAGGTCAGCAGCGTCAAGACGTTCAACCACGTCGTGCCCCGCTTCGGCGCGGTCTACGACCTGCAGGGCAACGGCAAGACGGTGCTCAAGGCCAACTTCGGCCGGTTCTACTTCAATCCCGGCGTCAACCTCGCCGACTCGGTCAACCCGAACACCTCGGATCAGTACAGCGTCTACGCGTGGACCGACCCGAATGGCAACGGCGCCTACGACGTGGGTGAAGAGGGCGTCCTCACGCAGCGCTTCGGCGGCACGCAGAACGCGTTCATCGACGAGGGCCTCACCAACTCCTACACCCACGAGTTCTCGGCGTTCATCGAACGCGAACTGATCACCAACGTCGGCCTGCGCGTCGGCTACGTGTGGAAGAAGGACTACAACGGCTACCAGACGATGAACGAGCTGCGGCCGTCGAGCCTGTTCAACGTGCCCGTCAACGTGGTGGATCCGGGCGTGGACGGCGTGGCTGGCACGTCGGATGACGGCACGATCAGGGCCTTCAACATCCAGACGCCGATTCCCGGATCGCGCAACGTGACGACGAACGTCGACGGCTACGAGGGCACCTACAAGACCCTCGAGGTCGCGCTCAACAAGCGCTTCTCGAACCGCTGGTCGGCGACGCTGTCGTACAGCTACACCAAGACGGCCGAGTTCGCCCGGGCCTATGCGGGCAACGCCTTCGGCAGCGCGGTGAGCGGGTCGAGCCTCGCGGGCGGCGCGCCGAACAACCCGAACGACGCCACGTTCAACGAGTTCGACAACTGGAACATCAAGGCGCACGGCACGGTCGATGTCGGCTGGGGCATCCGCGTGACGCCCGTCATCAAGGCGCAGAGCGGTCAGCCCTTCGGGCGCATCGTGTCGGCGTCGCTCAACTACGGCACGCAGCTGTTCCTCGTCGAGCCGATCGGCACGCGCCGGCAGGAGAACATCGTGGCGACCGACGTCCGGGCCGAGAAGTACTTCACCCTGGCGGGCAAGGCGAAGATCGGTGCGTTCATCGACGTGTTCAACCTCATGAACGCCAACCCGGCCTTCAACCTGAACTGGACCACCGGTCCGCGCTTCCTGTTCCCGTCGGCCGTCATGCCGCCGCGGATCATGAAGCTCGGCATCAAGGTCGACTTCTAGGCCTACCGACGCGGGCCGGCCTCATCCGGCCCGCGTGAACCGGCCTACCCTGAGCGAGGGCACATCAGTGCAGCCCGAGTCGAAGGGTCGATACGTGCAGGTGCAGTGTGGCGCGGCGGACCCACGAGGGCCCGCCGCGCCGTTGTCTTTTGGAGTCGTAGCAGTAAGATCCATTCGAGATCCCATGCAGACGACGCGAGTGGTGTCAGAAGTGTCTGCGTTGCGGCCGTCGGCCACGACTGCGGTATGCCTGCTCGCGGCCGTCTTCGTCACCGTCGGCGCAATCGGGCTGCGTGCAGGCAACGCGCACCAGGCGCAGTCGTCTGCATCATCGCCGGCCGTTGGTTCTTCGGCACCGGGCGGCATCCGTCCCCCCTGGCTCCAGCCTTCAGACCCGCTCGAGTACTCGGGATCCGAAAGCTGCGCGAAGTGCCATGCCGACCAGCATTCGGCGTGGAAGACCTCGATGCACATCCAGATGACCAGGCCGATCGCCGAGGCGAGGGTCATCGGCACGTTCGCGAAGGGCACGACGCTGACGCAGAACGGTCGGTCGTATCGCTTCGAACGCGACGGCGATCGCTACTTCATCTGGGTCCAGCACG
>JAEUQQ010000406.1 GCA_016789685.1 Acidobacteriota bacterium
GAAGTAGAAGTTGATCCACTGGAAGTCGTACGCGGGGTTGTCCGAGACGAACACGACCGGCATCCGCGGTCCGAGCCACTCGCGGAACTGTCGAAACGTCTCCTCGGAACAGTCCGTCCCATGGAATGTCTCCGTGGAGCCATCCCGGAGCGCGTTGACGTCAACGGCACCGAACTCCGTCATGTCGCCCACGGACGGCGCGCCAACGCCGACCGGCGCCTCACAATCGACAACGATGAGTCTGCCCATGATGGTCACCGAGTCGTGTCTCATCGTCGGCCGAGCAGGCGCTCCCAGCTGCACCCTGGCCGGGGGGAGGGGGGCGAGAATCGGGCGAAGGAGACCGCAGGCTGCAGTGGAGCGTCACGCCAGCGTTCGTCTCGCGCGATCTGATACGCTGCCCCGACGCAAGGCCCGACGTAGCCCCTCCGCCGCTCTACCCCCGACCAGGACCGGATCGTGATCGCGGATCTCTCACCGTATTTCGCCCCGGCGACGCGCGCGAAGGGCGACCACTACTACCGCGGGCGCCGCGTGTCGCTGAACACGGCCGATGAGACCGGCGTGCTGGCAACGGTGAGAGGTTCGACGACGTACACCGTGACGATCGTCTTCGACGCCCCCAGCGTCGTCGGGCTGTGCTCGTGCCCGCATTGTCTCGACGGCAACGCGTGCAAGCACATCTGGGCGACGCTCCTCGCCGCGAACGAACGTGGCGCGCTACCGACATTCAAGCGTGCGCGGTTCGAACTCGACGACCCGCTCCTCGACGACATCGACGACGCGTGGGTCGATGAACCGCGGCTGCCGGGTCCAGACGACCTGGCGAAGTACGACGAACTCGCAGGCCACGACCGCGGGGCCACGCGTGGGTCCCGGCACGCGCCCGCGCCGCAGTTGCCCCCGCCCCGCTGGGTCGACCATCTGCGCGCGGCCCGGCCAGC
Source organism: Acidobacteriota bacterium (assembly GCA_016789685.1). Classification (GTDB taxonomy): domain Bacteria; phylum Acidobacteriota; class Vicinamibacteria; order Vicinamibacterales; family JAFNAJ01; genus JAEUQQ01. Next base: position 945 of record JAEUQQ010000406.1, read on the forward strand.
TCCCGACCTCACCCCCCTGCTGCGAACGGGCGAGCAACGGCTGATCTACGTCCTCGACATCGAGCGGTCGATGGCCGAGGGGCGACTCGCGCTGCGCGTGCTCGCGTGCGACCGACGCGCCAGCGGCGAATGGGGCACGCCCAAGGCCAGCGGGTGGGGCCTCGCGGCCGATCCGGACGATCGCCGGATCCTTGCGCTGCTGGGCGGGTCCGGGATCTACAACTCCCAAGGATACGGGTATGCCGCTGCCATGCAGGCGGCCGTGCCGGGCGGAGGCATGTCGTTCCAAGTGGGTTCGTGGTTTGCGCCTCAAGCGGCCGCGCTCGAGACGGTGCTGCCCATGCTGTGCGCCACGCGGCGCTTCCACCCGGCCACGGCCGGTGGAAAGGACCTCGGCCCGCCGCTCTCGTACGACGACGGTGCGCCGTGGACGCTCGCCTTGGAGGGGGTTCCCGGCTCAGAGGCGGGCACGCTACGGGTGTCGGGGTTCCTGCGTCGCGGCGACGAGCGCCGTCCGCTGTCGGAGCCGGTGCTCCTGCTCAGTGGCGGAGTGGTCGTCGATGCCGATCGTCTGGCACGCCTCACCGATTTCGGGCGATTCGACTGGATCGCGACGCTTCGCCGCCACGGTACCCTGACGGTGCCGACCGACGACATCGGTGACCTGCTCGGTGAGACGCTCGTGCAGACACCGGAGTTGCCGCTCACGCTGCCCGCCGATCTGCAGTGGACCATCGACGAGGGCGAGCCGGTGCCGCGCTTGAGCGTTCGCTCGCCGGCAGCCTTCGAGTACCCCTACGACAAGCTGCGGGCGACGGTCACCTTCGACTACGACGGCACGTCCGTCGCACCGCACGACCCGCGTCGCGGCGTCGCGGTGAGCGACCGGCGACGGCTCGTCTTGCGCAACCGCGACGCCGAGGAGCGTGCACTCGCATCGCTGGCGGCCACCGGCGTCCGCCGTTCCACGTACGCCTCGAGCGCGGAACCGCACTACGACGTGGTCCCCGGCAGGCTGCCGGCACTCACCAGGTCGCTGATCGGCGACGGGTGGCACGTCGAAGCGCACGGCCGCCGCGTGAGAACGTCGACGCACGTCGATGTGCGCGTCACGTCGGGTATCGACTGGTTCGAGGTCCAGGGCGGCATCGCGTTCGGCGATGAGGTCGTCGCGCTCCCAGCCGTGATGCAGGCGTTGGCGCGAGGCGCCGACGCCGTGATGCTCGGCGACGGCACGTCCGGGTTGCTGCCCGAGGAGTGGCTCCGCCGCCACGGAATGGCGCTGTCGCTCGGCACGACCGAAGGCGGGGCGCTGCGATTCCGCCGCTCGCAGTTGACGCTGCTCGACGACTTGCTCGACGCGCTCCCACCCGCGCACATCGATGACGTGGTGTCGCACGCGCGCGTCGAACTGCAGACGTTCGAGGGCATCGGTCCCGGCGACCCGGCAGCCAGCTTCACGGGCACGCTCAGGCCGTACCAGCGCGACGGCCTCGGCTGGTTGCGGTTCCTCGAGCGCTTCGGCTTCGGGGGATGCCTGGCCGACGACATGGGGCTCGGCAAGACCATCCAGATGCTCGCCCACCTCGACGCGCGCTCGACGGCGGGCACCGCATCCGGCCCCTCGCTCATCGTTGCGCCGCGGTCGGTGATCTTCAACTGGATGGCCGAGGCGGCCCGCTTCGCGCCGCGCCTGCGCGTGCTCGATCACTCCGGCACGGCGCGCGACGATGCACGGATCAGCGCGCACGACCTGGTGCTGACGACGTATGGCACGTTGCGTCGAGATGCGGCACGACTCAAGGACGTCGAGTTCGACTACCTGGTGCTCGACGAAGCGCACGCGATCAAGAACGCGTCGTCGGTCTCAGCCAAGGCCGCGCGCCTGTTGCGTGCGCGGCACCGCGTGGCGCTGAGCGGCACGCCGGTGCAGAACCACCTCGGTGAGCTGTGGAGCCTCTTCGAGTTCCTGAATCCTGGCATGCTGGGTGGTGCGCGTGCCGCGGGGGGATGGTGGAGGGATGCCGATACCGACCCGGCGCAGCGCGAGACCGTGCGACGGGCCTTGCGGCCGTTCGTGCTGCGGCGCACGAAGGAGGCCGTCGCCACCGACCTCCCGGGTCGCATCGAGCAGACGCTCTATTGCGATCTCGGCGCGGCGCAGCGCACGCTCTACGAGCAGATACGGCGGCAGTACCACGCGTCGGTTCGCGATCGTATCGCGCGCCAGGGCCTGGCGAAGTCGCGCATGCACGTGCTCGAGGCCCTGTTGCGCCTGCGCCAGGTGGCGTGCCATCCCGGACTCGTGGACGCGGCGCGCGCGCACGCCGACTCGGCCAAGCTCGAGGTACTGCTCGACAGGCTCGTCGAGGTCGTCGAAGACGGACACAAGGCGCTCGTCTTCTCGCAGTTCACCTCGTTGCTGGCGTTCGTACGGCGCGACCTCGACAAGCGCGGCATCGCGTACGCGTACCTCGACGGGCGCACGAAGGACCGCGAGGCCCGGGTCGACAGCTTCCAGCAGCGCGACGACCTGCCCGTGTTCCTCATCAGCCTCAAGGCCGGCGGCCTCGGGCTGAATCTCACGGCGGCCGATTACGTCTTCCTGCTCGACCCGTGGTGGAACCCGGCGACCGAGGCGCAGGCGATCGACCGCGCCCATCGGATCGGCCAGACGCGTCCGGTCATCGCGTGTCGCCTGATTGCACGCGATACGGTCGAAGAACGGATCCTCGACCTGCAGGCGCAGAAGCGCGGTCTGGCCGACGCGATCATCGCCGCCGACGCCGGCCTGATCAGCACACTGACCACCAGCGACCTCGAACTGCTCCTCGGGTGACTGTGGACGCCGGCCTGGTCCGGCGGGAACACGTTGCTGCGTTGCCAGACCATCGGCCTCCCTGCCCGCGAGCGGCAGTACTGGCTGCTCGACATCGCGGATGGAGAGCGCGAGACGTTCGCCTGCGCCTGAGAGGCCTGCAGTCGCATTCTCGACCTCGGCCCGCGCCACGCGCGCGCCGTGAACTGGTCGGGCGCCTGGCCCAGCAATCGCCACCCGCCGGCGAGCGAGTCGATGCGACCGAGTACATCGAGGTCGTCGATGAAGCGGGCACAGCGGGCACGCTGTTGCCGCATGAATACCGCGATGGGCGTGGTCGGTCTAGGCGACCGCGAACCCGAGCGCGACGGCATTCTCCCTCACGCGTGCATCTCGCGACACGATCGTCACAAGGGACGGAGAGTCCTCGAGGAGTTCCGCCGTTGCCACATGCATGGCGTCGAGCGTGCGAATGGGCTCGACCGGGAAGCGTCGTCCCACGCGCGCGAGGACACGCGTGTCTATGTCAAGGATGAAGCAACGTCGGGCGAACGTGCGAAGCGCGACAACAGCGGCGTGCTCGTGCTCGGCGGTCAGGCGGCCATCGACGCGCGCACGGATGATCGCGCGCGAGGTCTCGGCGAGCGCGAGGGCCGAGGTTGCGAGACGTGCCCCAGCGGACGCGGCCTCGAGCACGGCCGTGTCGCCCTCCAGGAGCGCCGCCACCAGGGCACTCGATTCCACGTAGACCACGCTCGCGGTGTTGGCCGAGGGTGTCCGCCGAGGGCGAGCCACACGGCTCCGCGATGAGGCGCGTCGGACGGCGCTACGCTTCGCCACGGTCAGCGTCGATGAGCTGTGCGGCAGTGCCACGTGGCAGCCGGATAGTGGGCCACGCTTCGAAGGGGTCGCCTGGTTCCGCTGGTGGGTGCAGCACGCCAAAGGCGAGGAGTTCGTCCCATCGTGTTCCAGACACTCGCCCCAACCCTGTTCCCGGAGGCACGAGTTCGGCCACGACGCGGCCGTGCGCGGTCACCGACACCCGTTCGCCCGCTTCGACACGGCGGATGTACGCGCTGAGCCTGTTCTTCAGTTCCCGAACACCCGTATCCATCCAAGCAATATAGCTACATGTAGCCACATGTGCAAGGCTGCGCGAGTGCCTCAGCGCCTCCCCTGCCGGCCCGCCCCTGAAGACGGTCGCCCGGCGGTAGCCCATGTATGGGTTCTGCGCGCGCGAGAACCCACGGACGCGTCATCCGGAGCGTCCCTCCGCAGTGTCCGAGGAACACATGGCCGGTATCCTTCGCCTCGTCACGCTCGCCGTCTCCTCTGGACGGTAGTCGCGTCTGTGCAGCGGCGCCTCGCGATAGCGCGGCCCCAGTCGGGAACTCGCCGCACCTGAAGCGACGATGCGTCAGCGCGAGTTCACATCCCGATGAGTCGCCGGCTCAGCGCGCGCAGTTGCCGCCGTGCCTCGGCATCGGCGGCCTGCGGATGGGGCGTGCCGATTTCCTTGCCCACGAAGTAGCGGCCACTCGGCGCTCCGGTCGCCACCACGTGGAGCACGGCCTCGGCGCCTTCGGCCACGGTGGTGCGCGGCGTGCCACCGGCCGATCGCACCATCGTGGTGTCCATGTAGCCGGCCGGGTGCAGCGCGTGCACGACGATCCCGCGGCCCTTCAACTCCTCGGCCAGGTCGATCGTGAACATCACCTGCGCCAGCTTGCTCTGGCCGTACGCGCGGCTGGGCGAGTAGTCGCGCTCGAGCATGACGTCTGCGAAGTCGATGGGCGAGGCCGAGATCGACGAGACGTTGATGATGCGCGGCGATCGCCCGTTCTCGAGCAACGGCAGCAGCGCGTACGTGAGCTGGACGCCTGCCAGGTAGTTCACGGCAAACTGCATCTCGACGCCGTCGGCGCTCACCCGGCGTTCCTGCGTGATGATGCCAGCGTTGTTGATGAGCAGGTCGAGCCGGCCGTAGTCACGCCGGATGTCGGCGGCGAGCCGCCGCACGTCGGCGAGCGACGAGAAATCGGCCTGGTAGAACCGCGCCGACCCCTTGCCACCGGCCGTAACCTGGTCGACGACCGCACGGCCACGCTCGACGTTGCGGCCGTGGACGATCACGTGCGCGCCCTGCGCCGCCAGGCGACTGGCCACCTCGCGGCCGAGGCCGTCGGTGGATCCCGTGACGAGCACGATACGTTGCGAGGGTGACGGCGTCGCTGGGCCGGCTCCTGTACCGGTCTGTGCCTGGACCGACGACGACGCGAACGACAACAACAGTACGAGCGTGGCCTTCAGCACCGTCCAGCCCTCCGTTGTGCGGCACGGCAACGCCCCACCAGGCGTTGCACCGCCGTGCGGGGGACGCAGCGCGGTCGTGGCGCGCGTCAGAAGAAGTCCCGGAACGCGAGGCGCAGCCCCGCGGCGCCGACGGCCGCGCCCACGAGTCCAGTGAGCGCACGGCCACCGTACAGCAGCCAGTATGCGGTCGGGCTGTCTGAGGGGTCGTTCATCAACGCAAACACGGCCAGCACGACGCCCGCGGTACCCACGAGGCCGCCGATCAGCGCACGCCGGAGCACGGCTCCGGCATCAACGGTCGGACGCGATTCCATCGGTATTCCTGACGTGCCTGCCGGGGCGGTTCGCCGTGTCGCGGATCATGCGTCGCGCGACACGGCGCCCCGGGAGTCGCGGCTCCCCTAGCGCTTCTTCGCCAGGCGCGCAGGCGCCTTCTTCGCGGCCGACCGGCGCGCCGCCTTCGGGGCCGACTTCGTCGCCTTCTTCGCGACCTTCCGGCTCCTGGCGGCCACCTTCTTCGTCACCTTCTTTGCGACCTTCTTCACCTTCGCGGGCACGGCGCCCCGCTTCTTGGCAGCGGCCTGCGTCTTGCGCGCTACGGCGATCTTCTTGGCCACGGCCTTGCGCTGACGCGTCACCGCGACCTTGGGCGACGCCTTGCGCTTCGCGCGGGCCTGGCTGGCCTTCTTCGCCGACGCCTTGGCGCGACGGGTGACCGCCGCCTTCTTCGCCGGACTCAGCAGGTCGATGCCCGACGGAGCCTCGGGAACTGCAGCGTCCGCAGGCACCGCGGCGGGCGCGGCAGCAGGCACGGCGTCTACGGGGGCAGCGGCGGGCGCGTCGGGCACGGCGGTCGGATTCTCGGTCACGATTGA
>JAEUQQ010000467.1 GCA_016789685.1 Acidobacteriota bacterium
TGTCGCGCGCGATCCGCGAGATGGCACAGCTCCTCGAGTTGACCGTCTCGCATCGTGCGCAGCTGTCGATCGAGGCGGCCGAGGGGCTGCCGGCCGTCGATGCCGACGCGACCCAGATCAGGCAGGTGGTCATGAACCTGATCCTCAACGCCGCCGAGGCGATCGGTGACGGCGGCGGCGAGATCCGCGTGGTGACGCGCACCGTCACCCTCGACGGCCAGGCCGACGTCGGCAACGTCGCAGGCGGCGAGCTGGGCGGCGGGATCTACGTGAGCATCGACGTGCACGACACGGGCTGCGGGATGACCGACGAGGTCAGGGCGCGGATCTTCGACCCGTTCTACTCGACGAAGTTCCACGGGCGCGGCCTTGGCCTCGCCGCGGTGGTGGGTATCGTCCGCAGCCACCGGGGCGGCCTGCTGGTGCGCAGCGATCCCGGGCTGGGGTCGTGTTTCAGCGTGATGCTGCCGGCGTCGGCACGCGCCGCGATGCCGGCCGAGGCCGACAGTGCGCCGCGGCAGTCGTTCTCGTGGACTGGCACCGCGTTGGTCGTGGACGACGAACCGGCCGTGCGTGACCTGGCCGCGCGGATGCTCGGCCGCCTGGGCTTCACCGTGGTCGTGGCGATCGACGGTGTCGACGGGCTTGCTCGCCTCGACGAGGACGGGATCTCGCCTCGGGTGGTCGTCCTGGATCTGACCATGCCGCGGATGAACGGCGAAGAGACGTTACGTGGCCTTCGCGGCCGGGGCCTGATGATGCCGGTCATCATGGCGAGCGGGTACCACGAGTCCGACATCACCGGACGCGTCGAGGGCCTCGATCCCGTGCTGTTCCTGCACAAGCCGTTCACAGTCCGCCAGCTCCACGATGCGCTGCACCGGTTGCTCGACGCGCCGTCGGCCGGTGGCGGAACGGCCGGCGCGCCCCGCGGTCAGTCGACGGCGTAGAAGCCGCGGGTGTCGGCCGAGGTGACGACCCCGTCGAGGTTGACGACGTAGAGGTCGACGCGCCGCCCGTCGGCGAGGTCGAGTACCAGGGGCGCCGAGACGCCTGACCAGTCGTCGAGTCGCGCCGCAGGCGCCAGGAAGTGCCCCTCGACTTCGAACCCACCAGCGACGAGCCCGCCTGGCGTCGCCGACCAGTCCTGGTACAGCGAGAGCTCATAGGCCACCGTTCCGAGCACGTCGCCCGCCCGCGTCACCCGTCCTTCGCCGAGTACACGCTCGACAACCCGCAGCATTCGACCCTCCTCTTTCGCGCCCCCCCGACGCCCGCCGCGCAAGGTGTCCCGACGTCCGTGCCACAGGGGCGAGCCCTGAGCGAGACCCAGACGCGACCGGCCGAGTCGAAAGGCCCGCCCTGAGCGAGGCCCCAGGATCCACCGGCCGAGTCGAAGGGCCCGCCCTGAGCGAGGCCCCAGGATCCACCGGCCGAGTCGAAGGGAGATATAAGATGACATGCCAGTGGAGGATCTGCGCATGCGGCGAGTCGGAGCGGTGCTGTGCCTGGCGTTGGGGCTCTGGGCGAACCCCTGGGGGAGCGTCACCCAGGCGGGCGCGCAGCAGCTCGAGGTCGAGGAGTTCGTCCTCGAGAACGGGATGACGTTTCTGCTGGTGCCGCGCAAGGGCGACCCGGCGGTGTCGGCCGGATGGGTCGCCAAGGTCGGCTCGGTCAACGAGCGGCCGGGGATCACCGGCATCTCGCACCTGTTCGAGCACATGATGTTCAAGGGCACCCGGACCATCGGCACCACGAACATCGAGCAGGATCTCGCCGTGATGGCCCGGATGGACGCGGTCAAGTCGCGGATCGTGACCGAGGAACTCGCGCAGCAGCAGAAGCTCCGGCTCGGCGAGATCACCGACATCGCCGACCCGAAACAGCGCACGCCGCGCCACCAGCAGCTGCTCGACGAGCTGGCCGACCTCGAGAAGCAGGCCAAGGCGCTCATCGTCGCCAACGAGTTCGACAAGATCTACACGGCCGCGGGCGCGAGCAGCATGAACGCGACCACGAGCCAGGACCTCACGCTGTATTTCATCAACGTGCCGTCAAACAAGCTCGAGCTGTGGTTCTGGATGGAGTCCGACCGCCTGCGGCACCCGGTGTTCCGCGAGTTCTACACCGAGCGCGACGTGGTGGCCGAGGAACGTCGCCTGCGCATCGACTCGACGCCGACCGGGAAGCTCGACGAGCAGTTCGACGCCATCTTCTGGAACGCGTCGCCCTATCACTGGCCGGTCGTCGGCTGGCCGTCTGACCTGCATGCGATCACGCGCGAAGAGGCACAGGCCTACTACGACCTGAACTACGCGCCGAACAACCTCGCCGCGTGCCTGGTGGGCGACTTCGACCCCAGGCAGGTCAAGGCCCTGGCGCAGCAGTACTTCGGACGGCTCCCGCGCAATCCGCGCGACCCGTTGCCGGTGCGGACGACCGAGGTCGAACCGCTCGGCGAACGGCGCTTCATCGCCTCGGCCGACACGTCACCCGAGGTCGAGTTGCGCTACCTCACGGTCGCCGATGGCCATGTCGACGAGTTCGCGCTCGTCGTGGCTGGCGCGCTGCTGAACGGCCGCACGGGGCGCCTGTACAAGTCGCTGGTGCTCGGTCAGCAGGTGGCGTCGAATGCCGGCGCGGGGCAGAACGGCTTGAAGTGGCAGGGGTACTTCTCGTTCTCGGGCACGGCGCGGGCCGGCAAGACGCCAGAGGACGTCGAAGCCGCGCTCGAGCAGGAGATCAGGAAGCTGCAGGACGAGGTGGTCGACGAGCGCGAACTGCAGAAGGTGAAGAACATCTTCGAGGCCGGCAACTATCGGCGCCTCCAGAGCAACCTCGCGCTGATGTTCCAGCTGCTGGCGGCCGAGGCCGGCCGGGGATGGCAGGCCTTCAACGACGATCCGAAGCGACTGGCCGCCGTGACGCCGGCCGACATCCAGCGCGTGGCGAAGACCTATTTCGTGCCCGAGCGGCGCGCCGTGGCGACCTACTACACGAAGAAGAAGGCTGACGGCCAGCCGTCAGACGATTTGATGGCCGGCCTCACCGACGAGCAGCGCGAGAAGGCGACGCAGATGCGCGCGATGGTGGCGCAGATGCCCATCGATCAGGCCAGGCAGTTGCTGGCGCGCGTCACGCAGCAGGAGGCGGCTGCGCCCCCCGAGATGAAGCCGCTGGTGACCGTCATGAAGACGCTGCTCGAGCAGCGCATCGCCAAGGGAGGCCAGCTGTGACGCCGCGGCGTGTGGTGTACCCCTTCGTTGCCGCACTGGTCGCGGGCGCGACGATCGCCGCGGCGCAGCCCGTGCCCACGCATCCGCGCGAGCTGACGTACCCGGCCCTGTCGTTCACGCCGCCCGACCCGGCGGCGTCGAGGCGCGTGCTCAAGAACAAGGTCGTGGGGCACTTCGTCGAGGATCACGCCCTGCCGCTCGTCACCGTGACGGTGCTGGTGCGCGGGGGCAGCTACGTGGAACCGGCCGACAAGGCCGGGCTCGCGTCGCTGACCGGCTCGCAGATGCGCGCCGGCGGCGCGGGCGAGCGCTCGGCCGAGGCGTTCGACGAGGCGGCCGACTTCCTGGCCGCGCAGATCTCGGGCGGCTTCGGCCCGACGACGGGCGCGGTATCGGCCAACTTCCTCGCCAAGGACACCGACGCTGCGCTGGCGCTGCTGTTCGACGTGCTGCGGCGTCCTCGCTTCGAGCAGGCGCGCCTCGACCTCGCGCGCAGCCAGGCGCTGCAGGCCATGGAGCGGCGCAACGACTCGACCGACGCCATCGAGGGACGCGAGTGGGCGCGGTTGATGCGCGGGGAGCATTTCTCGACGAGGCCGACCACCAGGGCCGGGCTCGAGGCCATCACGCGAGACGACCTCGTGGCGTTCCACACCACGTGGGTGCACCCCGGCAACTTCGTGCTGGCGGTATCGGGCGATTTCGACACCACCGCGATGATCGCGAAGCTCGACACGCTGATGGCGGGGTGGGCGGCCGGCAGCAAGGCACCACCGGTGCCGAAGCCGACGCACGTGCCGGTGCCGGGCGTGTATCTGATCGACAAGCCCGACGTGAACCAGGGGCGTGTGTCGCTCGGGCACCTGGGTTACCTGCAGGGCAACCCGGACGAATACGCGATCGATCTGATGAACGACATCCTCGGGGGATCCGGGTTCACGTCGCGCATCACCAATCGCGTGCGAAGCGACGAGGGCCTGGCCTACAGCGCCGGGTCGAGCATCTCGGCCGGGACATACTACGAGGGGCTGTTCAGGGCGGGGTTCCAGTCGAAGAGCGAGAGCGTTGCCCGTGCGATCCAGATCGTGCTCGACGAGGTCACCCGCATCCGCACGCAGCCGGTCAGCGCCGAGGAACTCGAGACGGTCAAGACCTCGGCGATCGAGACGTTCCCGCGCGCCTTCGCGTCGGCGGGGGCCGTGGCCAGCACGTTCGCGTCCAACGAGATCTCGGGACGGCCCGCGACGTACTACGCCACGTATCGCGACAAGGTGCGCGCGGTGACGGTGGCCGACATCCAGCGGGTCGCGCAACGGTACTTGCAGCCCGACCGCATGGTCATCCTTGCCGTGGGCAACGTGCAGGCCCTGAAGGCGGGAGACCGCGACCGCCCCGAGTACTCGCTCGACAAGCTCGCCGGCAGCCGCGGGGTCACGCTGATTCCGCTGCCGGACCCGTTGACGATGGTGTACCCGAAACAGCCCTGACCGTCCGCCTCGGCCGCTGCGGATGGCGTCCATCGCCGATACCCTGGCGTCAGCCTTCACCGCTCCGCTCGTAGTCGTCACGGGCAAGGGCGGGGTCGGGAAGAGTGTGATCGCGGCGGCGCTGGCCACGCGGATCAGCGCGTCGCGCCGCGCGTTGGCGCTCGACGTCGATCCGCGCGAGTCGCTGTTCGAGTGCCTGGGCGCCGAGCCAAGCGCCGGCGCACGAGTGGCGGTCAATGCGCGCCTCGCGCTCGAGCACGTCGATCCGCACCGGCTGATCGAGGCGTTTGCCGTGGCCCACGTGCGCGTGCCGTGGTTCACGCGCACGCTCACGGCGAGCCGGGTCTTCCATCACTTCGTCGACGCGGCTCCCGGCCTCAAGGAATTGGCGTTGCTCGGTCACGCCGCGCGTGTCCTGGGCCTGGGGACGCGCGCGGCTGCCGAGCATGTGGTGCTCGACGCG
>JAEUQQ010000510.1 GCA_016789685.1 Acidobacteriota bacterium
GCCAACCGCCGCGTGCCGGTCCAGCTCCTGAACCGGATGTGGCATCGCCTCGGCTGGCCGCCCGTGGAACTGCTCGTGAGGGGCCCGTTCGACATCGCACACTCGCCGCATCCGCTGATGATGCCGACGCGGACCGCCGCCCGTGTCGTGACCCTGCACGACCTCGACTTCCTGTCGAACCCCGAGCGCACCGACGGCGAGGTGAGGCGCGATTACCCCAAGCTCGTGCGCCAGCACGTGCACCTGGCCGACCACGTCGTCGTCATCTCGGCGCACACCGCCGGCGAGGTCCACCAGCTGCTCGGCGTGCCCCGCTCGAACATCACGGTCTGCCGTCCCGGGGCCCCCGACTGGCCGGCGCGTGCGGTCTTGCCCCAGCAGGGCCCCATCCTGTTCGTTGGCACACTCGAGCCCCGCAAGAATATCGGCGGCCTGCTCGATGCGTATGAGCGCCTTCTCGCGCGCGGCGGCGACGTGCCGGAACTGTTGCTGGCCGGTCGCACGACACCCGCCGCGGGCCCCTGGCTGGCGCGCATGGCCCGGGCACCGCTCGCCGGCAAGGTCAGACACCTGGGCTACGTCTCGGATGCCGAGCGGCGCAGCCTGTACGAGCGGGCACGGCTCCTCGTCCTCCCGTCGTTCAACGAGGGCTTCGGCATCCCGGTGCTCGAGGCCATGACCGTGGGCGTGCCCGTCGTTGCCTCGTCGCGGGGCGCGATTCCCGAAGTCCTGGGCGACGTCGGCATGCTGGTCGAGCCCGACGACCCCGAGCAGATTGCCGATGCCATGCACACGATGCTCAGCGACCGGGCGCGGGCGCAGACGGCCGCCTCGAGCGGCATCCGGCGGTCGTTCTCGTTCAACTGGCAGGCGTCGGCCTCGGCGTTGCGCTCGGCCTACGATCACGCCCTCGCCATGCAGCGGGCGCGCGCAGGAGCCCTCCGGCGCGCCTCGACGCGCTGACCGTGCACATCGCGATCGACGTCCGTGAGCTGCTCGGTCGCCGGACCGGTGTCGGGCGCTACGTCGCCGAACTGATCGCCCGCTGGACCCGCGACCCCGCGTATGCGGGCCACCGCCTCACCCTCGTGAGCCACGTGCCCGCCACCGACGCGGGGCACGCGGCCGGCACGGGCGGGGCCGAGGTGTCGTGGCTGGTCTGCCCCGGCAGCGGCGGCACCGCCTGGGAACAGACCGTCCTTGCCCGTGCCGTGTCTCGGGCACGTCCCGACGTCTATTTCGCCCCGGCCTACGGTGCCCCGCTGCTGATCTCGTGCCCGATCGTCGTGGCCATGCACGACGTGAGTTTCTTCGAGCACCCCGAGTGGTTCTCGTGGCACGAAGGCCTCAGGCGACGACTCGTGGCCGGGCTCACCGCCCAGCGGGCCGCCCGCGTGCTGACGCTCGCCGAGGCGCTGCGCGGCGACGTGGCCCGGCACCTGCGCCTGGGCCCCTCGGCCGTGACCGTCATCGCGCCGGCCGTCGATGCGCACCCCGCGCTGGCCGACCTGCCCCTTGCAGCCGGTCACGTGCCATCCGAGCCGCTCGTGCTCTACGTCGGATCCGTCTTCACCCGCCGCAACGTCCCCTCGCTGATCCACGCCTTCGGGCAAGTGGCCCCGGCCATTCCCGCGGCGCGGCTCGCGATCGTCGGCGCCAATCGCACCCAGCCGCGGATCGACCTCGCGGCGTACGTGGCCGAAGCGGGCGTCAGCGGGCGGGTCGCCCTGCACGACTACGTCAGCGACACCGACCTCGAGGAACTCTACCGCCGCGCACGCGTCTTCGTCTTCTTGTCGGCCTACGAGGGCTTCGGCCTCACGCCGCTCGAGGCGATGGCGCGTGGCGTGCCCGCCATCGTCCTCGACACGCCGGTCGCCCGCGAGGCCTGCTCCGACGGGGCCCTCTACGCCAGCGCTCCCCGCGCGCCCGAGGTCGCCCACTGGATCCAGGCCCTGCTGGCTGACGACGGGTTCCATGCCGAGCGGCGGGCGGCGGCACGGGCGGCGGCGGCACGATGGTCGTGGGACAGTTCGGCGCGGCAGACCTGGAACGTCTTCGGGGAGGTCTGCCGGGGTGCCTGAGACGCCGCGACTCTCGATCGTGATCGTGACCTTCAACGCCTGCGCCCAGGTCGATGCGTGCCTGACCTCGCTGGCCGCGGCCCGGATCGCGCTCACCCACGAGATCGTCGCGGTCGACAACGCCTCGGCCGACGACGTGGTCGCGATGATGCGGTCGCGGCATCCCCACGTCGAGGTCGTCGCGCTCGAGGCCAACGTGGGGTTCTCGCGGGCCAACAACATCGGCATCCGGCGCAGCCGGGGCGACCTGGTGCTGTTGCTCAACGGCGACACCCTGGTGCCGCCCGGGGCGGTCGATGCCCTGGCCGCGGTCCTCGACCGCGATCCGGACGTCGGCGTGGTGGGTCCGCGCCTGGTGAACGGGCGGGGCGAGATCGAACTGTCGTTCGGCCGGATGATCTCGCCGTGGAACGAGTGGAGGCAGAAGCGGCGCGGCCGGGCGCTGCAGCAGGGGGATGCCGGCGCTGTGTCGTGGCTCGATGGGATGTCGCACCGGGTACACGACCCCGACTGGGTGTCTGGCGCGTGCCTCATGACCCGGCGCGAGGTGGCCGACGCGGTCGGCCTGCTCGACGAGCGGTTCTTCCTCTACACCGAGGACGTGGACTTCTGCGCCAGCGTGCGCGCGCGGGGCTGGCGCGTGCAGTTCGCGCCCGAGGCCGAGGTCGTCCACCTCGGCGGCCGGTCGGGTGCGACGGCGCCGGCGACGACCGCCGCGTTCTACCGCCGGAGCCATGTCGCCTTCTACGAGAAGCACCACCCGCGGTGGGCGTGGTGGCTCAAGGCCTACCTGCGCCTGAAGGGCGATTGGCCCCCGCGCGAACCGCCGGCGGCCGGCGGAGCCGTGCTATCCTGAGGCCGTTTTCCGGGCATTCCTGGGCTGTCGCGCGGCGTCTCGCGCTGCCGGCTGCCGAGTCGCCCCGACCTGAGGTACGCGTCGCGTGCCGCCCCCTGCTGCCGTGCGCATCGCCCTCGACGTCCGCAAGCTGCACGACTACGGCATCGGCACCTACGTCCGCAACCTGCTTCGACAGTTGGCGCGGATCGACCAGGGCTCCGAGTACGTCCTTCTCTGCCGTCCCGACGACGTGTCGATTGCAGGCCAG
>JAEUQQ010000557.1 GCA_016789685.1 Acidobacteriota bacterium
CCGACGCGAGCGCCACGCTGCCGCGGGCGTGCCCGCGCGACAGCGACCACGCGCGCGCTGCGTCGCCGCCGACGCCTGCGGGCAGGAAACTGCCGACGAACGAACTCTCGAGGAAGATCCGCGCGGCGTCGCCAAAGGCGATCGACGTACCCGTGCCACGCAGCAGCAGCACCCACCGCCAGATCATCACCAGGCGATCGATCGCCACGAGGGCGAGCACCCCGGCCACGGCAGCAACGTGCACCGCGAGCGTTGCGCGCAGGGCAGCGCCCATGTCGATGCGCGTGGCCATCCACGCGAGGATGCCGGTGGTGATCACGAGCCGCGTGACGAGCGACCCGGCGAGGCGTCGGATCACTTCGGCTTGCGTGCGACGAAGGTGAGCGTCTCGAACAGGTTCTTGCGGATCTTGAACAACAGGTCGGCCGTGCCGGTGTAGCGCGACAGCGCGTCGATCCCCGGCACGTTGACGAGCAGGGCACCGGCCGCCAGCGCATCGCGCATCAGGCCCGTCGACACGCCGATGCTGCGCACGCAGCGTTCCACGGTGAAGCCGCCATCGTTGAACAACTGCCGCATCCGCCGCTCGGTCGTGACGAAGTTGTGGGTGTAGTCGACGTCCCAGAAGAACGTGCGCTCCTTGAGGTAGTCGGGCACCACGACGAAGAAGACGCCGCCTGGCTTCAGGGCACGCAACGCCTCTGAGGTGAACGCGCGAGCGCCGTCGATGCCGGTCATGTGCTCCATGACCTGGTCGGCATAGATCACGTCGTAGGCCTGGTCGGGCACGGGCAGGGGCGGAATCCAGGCCTGCGTGACCTCGAGGCCCTTCTTCCGGAGCACATCGACGAGCGTCGTGCTCGCCTCGAGGGCGTGGTAGGCCCAACCGGCATCGCGGGCCATCAGGGCCAGCGTGCCGTGCCCGGGGCCGACTTCGAGGAGGCGGCCCGGCGGCGTGATGGCGGCGTGCAGGATGCCAAGGCGGCTGCGCTCGATCTTGCCGCGCCGTGCGGCGCCATAGTCGGTGAGCTGCTTCTCTGAAAAGCTCTTGTAGAACTGGTCGTCGGCCACGGATGGGTCTCTCTGCGGGTCATCGGGGTGCCCGAGCGGCACCGGTCCGGCGCGACATGATACCGCGGGCGAGGGGGGTGCCGGACGCCAGCGCGTATCGCGCCATGGTAACTGTTACCCGCCGGACTATCGTCGCGCCAGAAATCGGGTTACCCATGAAAGGAGCTGGAGATGGGAGCGACCCGAGTGGGACCACAGGCACGAGCGGAGTATCTGGCGCGGATGCGGGAGCGGTATCAGGGGGCACCGAAGCGGAAACGGGGGGCCCTGTTGGATGAGGTCTGTGCGGTGACGGGGTATCACCGGAAAGCGGCCGTGCGGTTGCTGAATCGGGCGACGGCCCCGCGGGCGCGCGGGCCCCGGCGGGGCCGGCCCGTGCGGTACGGGCCCCAGGCGGTGCGGGCCCTGCGCACGATCTGGGAGGCGGCCGGGTATCCCTGGTCCGTGCGGTTGCGGGCCTTGATCCCGACGTGGCTGCCGTGGCTGCAGCAGCGGCAACGGGTGAGCGCCCGCGACGCGACGTTACTCGGGCAGATGAGCGCGCGACAAATGGATCGCGCGCTGGCCCCCGCGAAGCGGACGCTGAAAAAGCGCCAGTACGGCGGGACGAAGCCCGGCACGTTGCTCAAGCACCACATCCCGATCAAGACCGATCGGTGGGACGTGCAGATCCCCGGCTTCGCGGAGATCGACCTCGTGACGCACTCGGGCGAACGCGCCGACGGGGAGTTCGCGTACACGCTGAATCTGACCGACATTCACACGACGTGGGTCGAGAGCGGTGCCGTGTTGGGCAAGAGCCAGGAGCGCGTCTGTGCACAATTGGACGCCTTGCGGCAGCAACTGCCCTTTGCCTTGGCGGGCATCGACTCGGACAACGGCACGGAGTTCATCAACGCGCATCTGTATCGCTACTGCCAGACGCACCGCATCCAGTTCACGCGGGGGCGTCCGTACAAGAAGGACGACAATGCGCACATCGAGCAGAAGAACTGGACCCACGTTCGGAAGTTGCTGGGATACGTGCGGTACGACACCCCCGAGGCCGTGGCCGCGATGAATGCCGTCTTTGCCGACCTGCGGCTCTTGCAGAACCTGTTCTTGCCCACGGTGAAACTCGTCCGCAAGGAGCGCGTCGGCGCCAAGGTCCGCCGCGTGTACGACGCGCCGCAGACGCCGTTGGCCCGCGTGCAGGCCTGTCCCTCGGCCCATCGGATCAAGGTCGCGGCCCTCGTGGCCGCGCAGCGTCGCCTCGACCCCTTCGCGCTGCGCGCGCGCATCGACGCCGGCCTCGAGCGGGTCTTCGCTCTGGCCCGGGACCCGCGTCGCGCGGTCGTCCCGTCGGAGGCGAGCGTCGTCGGGGCCGGGCACGCCGTCCAGGCCCTCCGCTCCGCTCCGGCCCCTGCGGGGCGCCTGCGGCGGCCTGGACCGCGCGCCCGGCCCCGACAGAACACGGCATCCACCGACGGAACGGCCGCAGGAACTCGGTAACCCGATTATTGGCGCGACGACTCAGGCTTCGGTAACAGTTACTTTTGGCTCGACAGGGCCAGGCCGCGTCGCTCCTGCGTATGCGGGCTGGCTGACGCCACGCCCCACGAGTATCATGCGCCGCATGAGCAGCGGTCTGAAGCGCGGACGTCCCCCCAAGTTCGGTCGTCCCGGGCGCCTGCTGGCCTTCACGGTTCCTGACGACGTCCGGGAATGGCTCGAGCGAATCCACCCCGACCCTGGGTGGGCGCTGGTGACGCTATTCGAAGGCGCGACGCATGCGGACCAACCGGCCGCGACCCCGCGTCCGACGCCAGTGGCCGAGATCGCGCTGCTGGCCCGGCGGCGCGGGCTGATCGTGGTCAATCGCCGCGAGATGCCACCGATTCCCGGGGTTGTGCTGATCCCGCTGTCCGACACGCAGGCCTTCCTTGCCCTGGAGGCCGGACGGGGCCTGGCCGACATCGAGCTGGGCGTCATCGACGCCATCGACGAAGCCCAGGCGGGCGATGGCCGCCGGGCGCTCGAGGAGTTTCGTGACGAGTTGCGGCGGTGGCGCAAGGACCCCCAATGGCACTTCGAGCCCCGCACCATCGTCGTCGCCGAGCGGCGGGAACTACGCGCGGAGAAGGGCAAGGACGGCGCGCGCCGGGTCAGGCGGTAGGCTGCGGGCGTCGGCCGAGACGCTCGTACGCACGACGGGCCAGCGTTCCCGTGAGGGAAGCCGGCCCGTTGTGACGTACGCCTGCGTCGTGCCGACCGCTACGGCTTGATGGCCGTGAAGCGGCCGCGGCTCGTGAAGCCCGCGTTCTCGGTGCCCGTGAAGTCACGCCACCCGGCCGAGGGGACGGCACCGCAGTGGCTCGTGATCACGTCGATGGTGTAGACGTCCTTGCTGCCTTCACGCGTCCCGCTGCCCCAGTGGTAGACGATTTCGTCCTGGGCCGGGTTGGAGCAGTTGCCGGCCTTGCAGTTGTAGCCCCAGCGGTCGTCGCCCTGGCGCAGCCGGTCAACCACCTTGTCGAGCCAGTTGAAGTTGCCGCACGAATTGCGCAGTTCGGTCGCGAACTCCGCGCCCATGCCGATGACGGCCGCTTCCATGTTCGGGAGCGGGAGCCGGCGGCCCGACGGCGGATCCGGGATCTTGCCGTTGACGGCGACGGGCGTGCCGTCAACCAGCTGCGGCAGGCCGGTGATGATCGCCGCACCGCCCGTGCTGCCGGGCAGGTACGACAAGGGGGGGGAGTACACGTTCTGCCCGCCGGGCAGAACGCCGATGTAGTCCGGGTGGAACGAGTAGCCGGCGGCACCTGCGCCGCCGATGAGGTCCCAGGACTCGCGCGAACCGCAGCGCACGATGACGTCGTCAGACGGAGGCCGTCCGCCGCCGGCGTCCTTCACGCACCAGCCCCGGTCGCCGCCCGAGGGATTGAACTGCGGGTGCCCGTAGGCCACCACGGCGACTGCCGAGAAGAAGAAGTCGACGCGGCTCTCGCGTGTGGAGTTGCGGCCCAGGTCGGCGCCGGTGGCGTTGTGGAACGCCACGATGATCGAGAACGCCTCATTGATGCCGATGTTGCGCACGGGGCCGTACGGCTGGCCGCCGCCGCCAATCGGGCCGACCACCGGTGGGGGAGGTGGCTCGGGCCCGAGGAAGTCGACGGTCGTCGCCCAGGGACCAAATGCGCTGCCGAGTCGCGCACGCACGCGCCACCGGTAGACGATGTCGTAGTCGATGTCGGTCGTGAACGTGTAGGTCGTCGCAGCCTGCGTGAACGTCGTGACCAGCACGTTCTCGCGGTAGATCTCGACCTCGTAGGTCAACCCGGCGGGCGTGGCGTAGAGGCCCGACGATGCCGACCACGAGAGCGTGGGGAGGCGGCTGTCGACGCGCACCCGGCCGTTGGGCTGGAGGTTGCCGGGCGCGGTGACCTTGAGGGTCGTGCCGTCGGCCGCGGCGAGGCCGCCGTTGTCAGCCGTCGTGCCCGAGACGCCAGTGCCCGCGACCGTCGAGGTCGAGGCCGACGAGGGGGAGGTCGGCGACGTCTTGTCGCCACTGCACGCCGCGGAGCCGAACGCGACGGCAATCGCGAGGCCCACGGTCATCAGGGTCTGTCGTGAGTACTGCATAGGTGATCTCCGTGAAGCCTAGAAGCGAATCCGGAGGCCGCCGCCGAACTGCGTGCCGCCCGCGTCGATGTCAGTCGTCGAGCCCGCCACGTCGAAACTCGCGGTGCCCTTGGCATAGCGGAAGAAGCCGGCGGCGCCGACGTTCTTCGTGAAGTACACGGCCAGCTCGCCGCCGAAGTTGAAGCCGGTGGTGTTTTCGTCGCCCTTCGAAATCTCGGGCGTGCCGACGGTGATCGCGCTGTACGGCGAGGCGCCCTCGGTGAAGCCCACCTTGGTGATGAAGTCGTGCTTGACGCCGAAGAAGGTCGGGCCTCCGCCCACGATCAGCTCGGCGCGGTTGCCGAGCGGCAGGACCACGAGCGCCTGCAGGTGGATGGCGTCTTCTTCGTGCGCCAGGCCATCGACCGACGTGTTCGCGCTGCGCGGCGTGTCGTAGAGCACCGGGTGCGGCGCCGTGACGCTGGCCGTGGCGTTCTGCGTGTCGGTCATGCGCGTGTACGCGACACCGATCGCGAGGTTCTTCCAGATTTTCACGCCGCCACCGAGCGAGAACAGCCCGCCGCCTTCATGCGACTGCGAGGCCTCGAACCGGCCGCTCTCGTTGTAGACCGAGAAGACGCCGCTCGCGGAACTGGAGCCCTCGGCGCTCTGCATGCCACCGTAGAACGCCACGAAGCCGCGGCCCTCGGGCTCGCGCAACTGGGCGCTGGCCAGGGCCGGCAGGACACCCAACATCAAGAGTGAAGCAAGAAATCGTCGCATGCGCTCCTTCCAATTCGTGAGTCGCCGGGCTTGGCGCTGGCTGCGTCAACTGGCGAAAGACAATCGCGGACTGTAGCACGAATCACGTCCGGCGCACACCGGCGACCGACGTTCCGAGTCGCGGCCGCGAGCCATTTCTTCGCGAGAAACGGCGGGACCGGTATGCCTGTTTTCTGGGCCACCGCGTGAGTTCGTGCGAGAGAATTCGGTCAGGCTGAAAATT
>JAEUQQ010000558.1 GCA_016789685.1 Acidobacteriota bacterium
CGGGTGCGCGACTGGCTGGGCACGGTGGGCGATCACGCGACGCGCCTGACGGCGACGCGGCTCGACACGGGGGCGCCGGCGCTGGTGGTGGCCGAGCGCACCGCGGTGTGGGAAGCGGATCAGCGCGGTGGCGCCAGCACGCCTGGGGTGAGCACGCTCGCGACGACCTGGCACCTGGCCGAGGGCAACCGGGGCGCCTTCGACAGCTACTACGCCATCGTCAATCCGCAGGCGACCGCGCAGACGGTGTCGGTGATCTACCGGCACGAGAACGGGTTCCTGTATTACGGCGCGTTGACGGTGGGCGCGACGAGCCGGGCGACGTTCACGATCCCCGACTTCGTCCCGCCCGGCAACCTCGGGATGACGGTGAGTGCGCCGCTGGGGATCGCGGTCGAGCGGTCGATGTATGGCGGCACGACCTGGACGGTCGGCCATGCGGGGGTGGCGAGTGCGAGCGCGGGGTACACGTGGCGTTTTGCGAAGGGTGACACCGGGCCGGGGGCCTCTGTTGTGAACCGCCTGCCCTGAGCTCAGGTGCAGGTGCCGGTGTCGAAGGGTCAATATCGGCGGGTCGCCGACGACGGCGACGTTCACGTTCCGGACGACGGCGAACACGACGGTGACGGCGACGCTGTGGCTGCCGGCGCAGTGTCGGGCGACGCTCTACGCGAACGCGGTGCCGGGGCTGCGTGCCGCGAGCTTCCGGACGACGGTGACGGCGAGCGAACCGATCGTGGTCGAGCGGGCGATGTACTGGCCGGGCAGCAGCGGCAGCAGCAGCGCGATGGCGAGCGGCGCGTCCGAGGGGCTGGGGGCGCCCGCCGTTGCGCCCGTCCTGGTCGGGGATCCCGAGGCGGACGCGGGCGTGGATGCGGCCACGCTGGCGGAACGGCAGGCGGCGTTCCCGTATGTGCTCACGCCGGTGGAACCCGTGGACGCCGCCAGCCAGGCGCGCGCGGCGGGCACGATCAGCCCAGAGGAACAGGCGCAGCTCGACAGCGTCGCGAAAGCGCGCACGAGCTTCCTGAAGAAGGCGCCACCCGGGACGCAATCGGGTGTGGCCCCACCGGTGTTCCTGGCACCGACGACGGCCGCGTCGTCGGCAGTGTCGGGTGAGGCGACGACCACGGCGATCGCGCTGCCGTGGCACGGGGGATTCCTGGTCCTCGGGAGGCTCCAATGAGCGCCGCTGGTCGTATGCTGGGACGGCGCCACGAAGGTGGGGGCTGGGCGCGAGGTGTCCGCCTGCTCCTGGCGACGCTGCTGCTGGTCGTTGGCGCACAGCGCGCCTCGGCGCAGACGGAAGTGGTCGAGTACTACGGGCAGGATGCGCTGGGGTCGATCCGGATCGTGTTCGACGCCAGCGGGGCGGCGATCGCGCGGGCCGACTACGAACCGTTCGGGGAGGCGTTCACCGTGCCGAGCATGCCCGGCACGAGCGAGCTGCCGGCGAAGCAGTTCACGGGGCAGGAGCGCGACGCCGAAGCGAGTCTCGATTACTTCGGGGCGCGGTTCTTCGTGCCGCGCACGGGGCGGTTCTCGCAGGTGGATCCGGTGTATGCGGGGCTGTTCGA
>JAEUQQ010000566.1 GCA_016789685.1 Acidobacteriota bacterium
CGATGAGGTCGGCGCGTGGTGACAGGTGCGCGCGCGCCGCGAGTTCCAGCGTGGAGGCATCTGCGGAGGGATCGGCCACGAGCGGCTCGAGGATCGCGAGCGCGTCACCGGGACGTTCGTCGAGGACGTCGAACAACGCGCGCGTGCGCAGCAGCGCGACGTGGTCGGGCGCGCGCCCGAGCGCGGCGTCGAGCCGAGCCCGCGCCTCGTCCTTGCGCTTCACCATGCACTGCAGTTCGGCCAGGATCGCCGACGCGTCAGCGTCGCTCAACGGCTGCGACTTCGGGATGGCCGAGTCGTCGATGCCGAGTGCGAGGTTGTAGCGCACCGCTGTGAACGTCATCCGTCGCACATACTCGGCGAGTTCGGCCGCCAACTGCGATGTCGTCGCGCCAAACGCGTTGGCAAACGCCGCTGGCTCGTCGAGGCCGTCGATGAGCGCCTGGAGGTAGACGGGCAGTTGCCGTGCGCGCTCGGGATTCCCGACGAGGAGGTAGTGCGTCAGGGCCCACGACTGCGCATAGAAGATCGAACGGCGGTCGCCCTCGTTGTAGAGCGGCGACGCCGGCGTCACGGCGAGCAACTCGTCGAGCGGCAGCATCCGTTCGCGCAGTTTCTCGACGTACACGCCGTTGGCGAGTCCGATCGTCACGTTGCGGTTGCCGCCCGACAGTTCGAACGTCTCGTAGAAACCGGCGAGCCCCTCGTTGAACCACACGGGCACGTCGGCCAGCGTGTTGCGCAGGAAGAGATGCGAGAACTCGTGGAACACGACAGAGTAGGCGGCAGGGCCGCGCCCGACGTCGAGTGCCATGAAATGCGTCGCGGCGCCGCCGACGTACAGGCCGCCGACGTCGATGGGGCGGCCCTCGTAGAGCGGCGCGAATGGCGCCAGGGATCGCTTGTCGTCGAACACGACGACCATGATCGGCTGCGAAGGCGTCAGGTTCAGGCCGGGCGAGACGCGGCGCAGCACCTCGCGGAACTGCTCGAGCCTCACCAGCACCTCGCGCAGGCGTCCGTCGCTGGCGTTGCCAATCGCGGTGAAATGCTGCGACCTGGTCGTTCGCCACGTGGGTTCGGCTGCGGTTGCCCGTGGTGACGCCAGCACAGCGCCCTGCGCCGCCAGGAGCAGCAGCACCAGGCGCGCAAACGACATCGGCGAGCGGGCGAAGACCTGAAGTGAGCGATACACGCGGCAGTCGGCTCCGTGTCGCCCCGAAGTCTACCGCAGGACCCGCGTCACCGGATTTCGGGTCAGGCTCTCATCATCGCTGGTTTCCCTGGCGACAACTCGCGTTGCAGGCCCATTCACGGGCGCCTGTGGGCCGGCCGCCCGGGGAGCGTAAACGACGGTTGTCGAAAACCGTGGGTCGGGGGCCGGATTTCTGCCATTTCGGGTCAGACCCGAAATGGTGCATGATCGGGCCTCGCCCACAAGCTCAACCATGCGTCGCTCTATCGCACTTGCCGCTTCCGTTCTCGTCGGTTGCCTGGCGCTCGCGTCGCCGCCGCCAGTCGTCGGGCAGGCGCCGTTGGCCGCGCCGGCGGCCGTCGTTCCGCTGACCGACGCGCAACAGCGCCTGCTCGCCGCGTTGCTTGCCGCAGGTACCGACGCCGACCGCGACGCCGCGATCGCCGCCGCTGGTGCCGACGCCACGGCCGCCGTCGTCGCTGCCGCCCTTGACGCCGGGCTGGCCCGCCGTCGCGGTGCCGACACCGATGGCAGCAACGCGGCGTTCCAGGCGGCGCGCGCCTTGGCCGCGGCTCTGGGACTCGGGCGCGACGAAGCCCGCGCATGGATGCAACTGGCGCAGAACGCCTCGCGACAGGGCCGGCTCGACGCCGCGTCGGCGGCGCTCGACGCGGCCGAACGCGTCTCGGCCGCTGCAGGTGACACGCCGACGCTCGCCGCCATCGTCGGCAATCGCGGCATCGTCGCCCGCATGCGCGGCGACTTCGATACCGCTGCGCAGCACTACCTCGAGGCGGTTCGCCTCAGCGAGGAACTCGCACAGCCCGCCATGCAGGCCAGCGCGCTGAACAACCTCGGCAACATCCACATGCAGCGTGGCGACTACGCCTCGGCGCTCGATGCCCTGCAGCGGAGCCAGGCCATCAAGCCGCAGAACGACCTCACGAAGGCGCGCACCATGGGCAACCTCGGGGTCGTCTACTCGGCACAAGGCGATTACGACCTCGCGATCGCCGCGTATGAGCGGCAGATCGAGATGCTGACCGCCCTGGGCGAGCACGCCGAGCAGGGCATGCCCCTGCTGGCGCTTGGCGTCACGCTGCGCGACGCCGGGCGCGTCGACGCCGCGTTAGAGGTGTTTGCGCGCGCCGAGGCGATCATGCGCGCCTCGCAGAACACGTTCGACCTGCAGACCCTCATGCTCGAACGCGGGCAGGCACACCTGCAGGCCGGTCACCTGCGCGAGGCCGAGGCTGATTTCACCGCGGCCGTCGAGCAGTCCCGGCAGATCGACGACGACAAGGCCGGGATGGCAACCGCGCACATCATGCTCGCCGAAACGCGGCTCGCGCTCGGTCAGGCCGATGCCGCGCTGACCTCGGCCCGGGCAGGGCTCGACCTCGCTCGCGCGATCGGCAGCCAGATCGTCGTCGACGATGCGTGGGCGATCTACGGGCGCGTGCTCGCGCGCCTCGGCCGTCACGCCGAAGCGCGCGTGGCGTTCGACGCGAGCATCGACGAAATCGAGCGCCAGCGGGCCACCGTGGCCGGCGATGACGCGTCGCGGTCGCGATTCCTCGCCGACCGCCTGCGGACGTTCCACGACGCCATCGACCTGTTCGATCGCACCGGCCAACCCGAACTCGCCTTCGCCTACGCGGATCGCGCGCGCGCCCGCGGGTTCGTCGACGTGCTGACGCGCGGGCGCGTCGACCTGTCGGCCGCCCTCACCGACGAGGAACGCCGCGAGGAGCAGCGACTGGAACAGGCGCTGGCCGACGTGCAGCGCGCGGTGACGGTGCCCACGGTGCCCGGCACCCTGGGTGCCGACCCGCCGCCGGCGTCTGACGCCGTGTCGAGCGCTCGACTGGCGCTCTCGGAATTCCGCATCCGTGTGGCGGCGCGACATCCCCGGCTGCGGCTCGCGACGGCAGCCGCGCGTCCCCTCCGGCCTGCCGACTTCGCGTCGGTCGTCGACGCGGCCACCGTGGTGGCCGCATTCTCGGTGCTGCCGACGCGCACGCGGGTCACCATCCTGAGCCGGGGGAGCGCGGCCACGCCCGTGGCCAGCGTCACCTACGACGTGGCCATCACGCACGAGCAGGTCGAGCGCGACGTCGAGGCGTTCCGGGCCGGGATCGCGTCGCGCGATCTTGCCGTGTCGGCGCAGGCACGACGCTGGTACACGCAGCTCTTCGGACGGGCGCCAGCGGCCTTCGCGCGCGCGACCCGGATGGTGGTCGTGCCCGATGCCCACCTCTGGGACCTGCCGTTCCAGGCGCTGCAGGATGCGCGCGGGCGCTACCTCGTGGAGCGGATGGCCATCACTTACGCTCCGTCATTCGCCGCGCTGCAGGAACTCAATCGGGCGGTGACGACGGCTCCAGCCCCAGGGATGGCGCCGCGCCTCGCCCTCGTGGCCTTCGGCAACCCGGCTCCGGTGGCCGGTGGTGGTGCCGTCCTGCCCGAAGCCGCGAACCAGGTCTCGGCCATCGCGCGCCTCTATCCGGCCTCGCAGGTACATGTGGCCACCGAGGGGGCGGTGACCGAAGCGGCCGTCGAGTCGTGGGCGCCGCGGGCGCGCGTGCTCCACCTGGCGACGCATGGATTGCTCGACGAGGCGAGCCCCATGTTCTCGTGGCTCGCGTTGTCGGCCGAGGCGCCCGGCGCGACAGACGATGGGCGGTTCGAAGCGCGCGAGATGCTGCGCCTGTCCCTGACAGCCGACCTGGTCGTGCTGTCGGCGTGCGAGAGTGCACGCGGTGCCGTGACGGCCGGCGAAGGGATGATCGGTCTTGCGTGGGCGACGCTGGTCGCCGGAGCGCGCAACGTCGTCGTGAGCCAGTGGAAGGTCGACGCGGCAGCGACCGAACGCCTGATGGTGGCTTTCCACCGCCGTGTCGCCAGCCCGACGGGCACCGCGCCGCGCGTCGAACTGGCGTCGGCACTGCGCGCCGCCTCGCTCGACCTGCTGGCCGCGCCCGAGACGCGCCATCCCTTCTACTGGGCTGGCTTCGCGTTGGTGGGCGCCGGATGGATGCCGGCCCAGCCCGCGCGCTGATCGGCCATCAGCGGCCGAGGCTCGCACGCGCCGCGCGCAGCCAGCGCCGGGCGTGCGGGTCGTCGGGATTCTGCGCGGCGATGTCTTCGAACAGCAGCACGGCGTCGGCCACCAGGCCCGACCGGGCCAGCACGAAGGCCCGTGCCAGGCGCGAGTCGCCGCATCGCGCGAGGTCGGCCACCAGGGTGTCGGCGGCGGACGGCGAGATCACCTGGAAGCGCGCTTCGGACGCGGGCGGCTGCGGGGCGGTGACGCTGCCGGCGGCGGATGTCGCCGTGACCTGCCATGTGAGCACTCTCCCGCGCGGGAGCGAGGCGGTCGGCGTCCAGCGCGCCTCGCGCAACTCGCCGCTCTCGGCCACCACGTCGAGGGCCTCGTCCACGACCACGACGCGGTAGGCCGTGGCCTCGGGGATGGCCTCCCACGTGAACACCGGCCGCCCGTCGCGCACGTAGGTGGACCGGGGCGCGACAGGTGTCGGACGTGCCGTGTCGTGCCCGCCGCCTCCCATCAGCCGGCCGGCACGTGACTGCACGCGTCCGAACGCCGACGGCAGGGGCAGCGCGCCCGTTTCGGCCCCATCGGTCACCATGGCGACGACCACAGGGTCCACCGTCGCGGCAACGCCGCTCGGCGCCCCGGTCGCGTCGATGTTGAAGGTGCCGCGGCCGTCGCGCAGGGCGAGAGCCGTGGCCGGCGTCGCTGGCATCGACGTGGGTGCTGAGCCGGCGTCGCCCGGCGTGCCCGCGTCGGGCGACTCCGGCTGGCGGGTTCCTGCCGACGATGGAGGCGCCGCAGCCTGCGGGGGCGCTGGAGCAACGACGGGATCACCACCGGCCACGGTGACGGGGTCGGCGGTCGAATCGAGGAAGCGGTAACCGGTCAGGCCCAGCCCGAGCCCGACGACGAGGATCGCCGCCATCGCCCACTTCGGGGGCGATGCCGGGGCCAGCCGCGGCGCGAAGGGCAGCACCTGGGCCGGCCCTTCGGCGCGCAGCGTGCCGTCGGCCTGCATCTCGGCCCTCACCTCGCGCAATCCCTGGACCTCGGCACGCAGCACGGCATCATCGGCGAGTGCGAGTTCGAGGCGTTCGCGGCGGTCGGCGTCGAGCGAGCCGTCGACGTAGGCCGCCAGCACTTCGGCGTCTGACAGCTCGTGTCCCGGGTCGAGCATCCGCTCGAACGCGGGGCGAAGGGAAGTGGGTTGTCCGTCCATCCGTGTGAATCCTGCGAAGCCCTCTCGTCAGCGAAGAGTCGGACGCACGCGCCGTACTACCATCGGCCAGCGGCCGCGGCGACGCGGCGGCCGAGCCGCTCGCGGGCGCACTTCCGCAGATTGATGACCTGGCGGCGCGTCAGGTGCAGCGCGTCTGCAATCCACTCGTCGTCGCGCGGCAGCAGGGGCCACAGTCCCGCAAAATCGTCGCGCGGCCACTCGAGCACGTCGGCGATCTCGTCACGCGAGGCCAGCCCGACGATGGGGAGCAATCCGATCATGCCGCGATGCTGGTCATCGCGCAGGTTGAACAGCAGCGCCCGTCGCTGGTTGACCGGCAGGGCGACGATTTCCTTCCAGACGAAGGCGAGGAACGCGCGGTCGGCCAGCGTGACCTCGACCGAGGCGCCGACATCGCGCAGCGTGGCCGAGGCCGGGTGGTCGGTGCCCACCGTCGCGTCGTCGACGCCGAGGTGCCGGGCGAGCGCATCGACGAGGTCGTCGAAGTGCACGGGGCGCCCGCAGGCGGCGGCCACGGCGCGGACCTGCTCGTGCAACGGCCTCCGGGGGTCGATGCGGTTCAGCGCTGCGTCGATGTCGGTGCGGTCGGCCAGCAGCGCGTCGGGCCGCACGCAGGCGGCGAGGCCCGTGAGCAACCCCCGCGGGCGGTCGTCGCGCAGCACCAGCTGCGGGTCGTGCGTGCAGACGTACCGGATGCGCGACCTGAGGCGGGCGCGCGCTGGCGCGTGGGCACGCAGCAGGGCGTGGCAGGCGTTGTGCGTGGCGACCGCCACGTAGTCGGCCAGGCTTGCGATGGGGGCGCTGGTGGCGGTGCCCCCGGCCATGTCGCGCAGGGCCACGGTCATCCGCATCAACACGGTCGAGACGGCGTCGTCGGTGTCGAGCGGCGCACGCGCCCACAGGCCCCGCGAGCGATACAGGCGTGACACCGAGACCGCGACCGGCTGCACGTGCTCGACGAGCAGCCGCTCGAGGGCGCCGGCGGTCTCGTGTGGCGTCCGCGCCGCGAGCAGCGGGGCGAGGACGGGGTCGTGGGCGGTGACGGACGGCACGGCGCGACCATTTTGTCACGGACCCGTCTCGGTGGCCGGCGCCGGCCTCGTCATGACACCAGCCACCCACGCTGGCCCACGCCTGCCCCCGGCGGCCGTCCTGTGTTAGCGTGAAGCGCTTTTTCATGTTCCCGGTGCGTCCGGGACAGGTGCGAGGAGTCGCGTCATGCGTACCCGTTCGTTCGTCGTCGCCCTGGCGGCGACGGTGCTGTTGCCCCTGGTGGCCGGGGCGCAGCCCGCCGCGCCGAAGCCTTTCACGCTCGACGATCACGGCAGGGTGCGCGTGGTCAACGACGCCCAGCGTTCGCCCGATGGGGCCTGGGTGGCGTACACGGTCGCGTCGATCGACGTCGAGAAGGACAAGCGGAACACCGACGTCTGGATGGTCTCGTGGGATGGCGCGACCCACGTGCAGATCACGTCGTCGCCCGACGGCGAGTCGCGGCCGCGCTGGAGTCCCGACGGCAAGTACCTGGCCTTCCTGGCGTCGCGGGGCGACGAAGACGAGAAGAAGAAGGGCGCGCAGGTCTGGTTGCTGAACCGCAGCGGCGGCGAAGCCGTGAAGCTGACGAGCATCGACGGCGGTGTCAGCGACTACGCCTGGTCGCCCGACAGCACGCGGCTCGCCCTCATCGTCAATGACAAGGATCCCAACGACGAGCCCGAGAAGAAGGACGGCTGGAAGCGCAAGGCCAAGCCGCCGATCGAGATCGATCGGTACCACTTCAAGCAGGACGTGCAGGGGTATCTGACGCGTCTCTACTCGCGCGTGGCCGTGTTCGACATCGCGACGAAGAAGCACGACGTCCTCACAAAGGGCGACGTGGACGACGAGGCGCCCGCGTGGTCACCCGACGGCACGAAGATCGCGTTCCTCAGCAAGCGCGCCGCCGCGGATCCCGACCGGACGACCAACGACGACCTGTGGGTCATCGATGCCCGGGCCGGCGCCGAGCCGAAGCGCCTGACGACGACGCCCGAAGACGAGGCGGGCCGGCCCGCGTGGAGCCCGGACGGCACGCGCATCGCCATCCTCGTGACCGACGAAGACAAGTGGTTTGCCTACACGCTGGCGAAGCTCGCGGTGGTGCCGGCCGGGGGCGGGACGCCGACCATCCTCACGCCGACGCTCGATCGCCCGGTCGAGGGCGCGGCATGGACCTCCGACGGCGCGTCGATCATCGTGGCCGTCGATGACGACCGCGCCAGCTACCTGCTGCGCGTGCCCGCCGTGGGCGGAGCGCCCGAGAAGCTCGCCGCGGGCCGGCACGTCGTCGGTACCCCGAGTGTCGGCAAGGATGGCGGCATCGCGATGCTCGTGTCGACGCCGAAGATGCCCGCCGAGGTGCACGCGTTCGAGAAGGGCGCGCTGCGGAAGCTGTCGGCGCAGAACGACACGTGGATCAAGGACATGCAGTTCGGGATCGTCGAGGACCTGACGTCGACGAGCAAGGACGGCACCGAGGTGCACTCGCTGCTGACCAAGCCGGCGGGCTCCGTGGCGGGGCAGAAGTATCCGACCGTGCTCTACATCCACGGCGGGCCCAACGCGCAGGACGACTGGGGGTTCTCGTTCGATCGCGAGTTCTTCGCCGCCAATGGTTACGTGGTGATCGAGGTGAACTACCGCGGAAGCAGCGGGCGCGGCGCGGCCTACCAGCGTGCGATCTTCGGTGACTGGGGCAACAAGGAAGTGCAGGATCTGCTCGGGGCGGTCGATGCCGCGGTGGCCAGGGGCATTGCCGATCCGGCCAGGCTGGGCCTGGGCGGCTGGAGCTACGGTGGCATCCTGACCAACTACACGATCGCGACCGATCCGCGCTTCAAGGCGGCCGTAAGCGGGGCGGGGAGCTCGCTGCAGTTGGGCATCTACGGCATCGACCAGTACGTCGTGCAGTACGACATCGAGATGGGGCAGCCGTGGAAGCACCTCGAGCGCTGGATGAAGGTGTCGTACCCGTTCTTCGAGGGCGAACGCATCTCGACGCCCACGCTGTTCATGGGGGGCGAGAGTGACTTCAACGTGCCGATCGCGGGCAGCGAGCAGATGTACCAGATGCTGCGGAGCCGCGGCGTGACCACGAGGCTGGTCATCTACCCCGGGCAGTTCCACGGGCTGACCGTGCCGAGCTACCAGCGCGACAGGCTGCAGCGGTATCTCGGCTGGTGGGACACGTACCTGAAGAAGTAGTGCCGCGCTGACGCGGCAGGGCCGCGAGGCCCGCCGGCCTGGTGCCGTCTGTGCCGGGCCGATCGCTACGTCCGGAACCGTTTGCCGAGAGGGAGCGTTACGCCAATGATCATCCGTCGCATCAGCCCGCTGTCTGCCGGCAAGCTCGCCGGCGCGCTTTACGGCATCATGGGACTCATCTTCGGCGTGATCTTCGCGCTGATCGGCATGGCCGGCGCGGCGGCTGGTGCCGCGTCGAGCGACGTCGGCGCCGCCGGGGCGCTGACGGGGATGCTCTTCGGCGTCGGCGCCGTGGTCATCCTGCCGATCTTCTACGGCGTGCTCGGCTTCGTGATGACGGCCTTCACCGCCTGGCTGTACAACATCATGGCCGGCCTGGTCGGCGGCATCGAGATCGACGTCGAGCAACGCTAGGTGCCGCCGAGACGCCCGCAGATGATGAGGGTCTGACCCCAATTCGCCAGTGCCCGCAACCGCGCCAGTCGGCATTCGCCGATTGGCGCGGGGTTCGGCGCTTTCGCGGAAAAATTCTCGTCGATTTCGGGTCTGACCCGAATTGGCGGGAATGGGGGGGGTGACGGCCAGTTTTCGACAACGGGTGGTGCCGTCAGCGCGCGGCGTCGAGCAGCGACGCCAGGTCGAGGCGCTGCGTGACCATGGCCAGCATGCCAGAGTCGTTCCGCGGCCATTCGGCCTCGGGACGGTCCCAGTAGAGTTCCACGCCGTTCTGGTCGGGATCCCGCAGGTAGAGTGCCTCGCTGACGCCATGATCGCTGGCACCGTCGAGGGCGACGCCGGCCGCGATCAGCCGTCGCAGCGCATCTCCGAGTGCCGCGCGGGTGGGATACACGATCGCCACGTGATACAGCCCCGTCGTGCCCCGCGGCGGAGGCGTGCCGCCCTGGCTCTCCCACGTGTTGAGCCCGATGTGGTGGTGATAGCCGCCCGCCGACACGAATGCCGCACCCGGACCGTGGCGCTGCGTCAGCTCGAACCCGAGCACACCGCAGTAGAACGCCAGCGCGCGATCGAGGTCGGCGACCTTGAGGTGGACGTGGCCGATGCGGACGCCCGCATCGATGGGCCGTGGAGTCAACGTGCTCATGGTGGGTGGGATGCCGCTCGCGGCAAATAGGTGTCATGACACGCATCTGCCGGCACGCCGGGCCCGCGTGGTGGCGGGCCCGGGAGTTCCGGCAGGCGTGCCTATCGCGTCGCCAGGACGTCGGCCCCCGGCTTCGCGCACTGGCCGTCCTGCGCCGGCGTGCCACCCGACACGCCGATCGCGCCGACGACCTTGCCGTTCACGAACAGTGGAAGCCCGCCCTCGATCGGAACAACTCCGTCGACGGCCAGCGTGCGCAGGCCTTCGCCGCCCGCGGCGATGTTGTCCTGGAACGCCTTCGTCGGACGCTTGAAGAGCGCCGACGTGCGCGCCTTGCCGATGGCGACGGCGATGCTGCCGCGCTGCGTGTGGTCCATCTTCTCGAAGTACACCAGCGCGCCCGACGGATCCGCGATGGCCACGGCCATCAGGAACCCGTGCGTGCGTGCCTCGGCGATTGCGGCCGCGGCGGCCTTCTTGGCATCGTCGATCGAGATCGGCGCGCCGTACTGCGGTGGCGTCTGTGCGTTGACGATCGACACGCCAACGGCCACGGCGAGCGTGGGCACGAGGGCGACGAGCATGAGGGCGTGCGTGAGGCGGAACATGTCGAGCGCGACCTTTCGGGCTGCCGTCGGGGGAGGCTGCCTGGCCTACCGCTTCGAGACGAGCCGCCAGAATTGTGTTTCGTTGAGCAGGGTGATCGCGAGCCCTTTCTCGCGGAGCCGCTTGATCTCCATGAGCTTCAGGCCGCCCTCCTTGCCCGCGGCCTGCTGCGCGTTCGGGCGCCCGCGCACGACGACCGTCGTGAGCGCCGATGGCCCTCCGTGGACGATGGCCCCGGCCCGCCGGGCGGCTTCGATAGCCTCGCGGCGCGTGCGGACCAGGATGCCCGTGAACGCGAGATGCACCCCCTTGAGCGACCGCAGTACGCCCGACTTCAGCGCCTCGGGCCGCTTGCGCAGCGCCTCGATCAGCTCGTCGGCGCTTTCGTACCGCTTCCGCCGCTCGCCGATGCACCGGTAGATGATCTCCTTGAGCGCGTCGCTGCAGGCGAGCTTCTTCACGTCGGGCGTGCGGATGCGCGCCGCCGCGTTGCCACGCACGAGCATGGCCAGCAACTGGCCGACCTGGTAGACGTCGTCGCGGGCCTGCCACTTGGGCGCGACGCCCGCGAGGATGTCGCTGGGCGCCGTCATCGCATTCATCGTGCTCGCCGTGATCCCGCGCTCGTCGGTCTGCTGCCTGACGATCCCGAAGTCGCCGAGCTTGAGGCGCTGGCCGTCACACACGAAGACATTGAGCGGCGTGAGGTCACGGTGGAGCAGCGAGCCGCGGTGCAGCTTGCCGAGCACCTGCAACACGCCCGCGATTTCGCGGCGGACGGCGGCCTCGGTCCAGCAGCCATGCCGCTCGAGGTGCGCGCTCAGGTCGCCGTGCGGCGCGTACTCGAGGACGAGGCAGTAGAGGAAGGTCCCGTCTGGGCGCGGCAGGGGGAAGGCCTCGTAGGCGCGGATGGCGCGCGGATGGTCGTCGAGCAACTGTCCGAAGTAGGCCTCGCGGAGCCAGCCATCGATGCGGCGGCTCACCTTGAGGCACACCGTCTCGGGGATGACGGTTGATCGCGACAGGCGGCGGGCGAGGAACACCTGGCCGAAGCCGCCCTGGCCCAGCAGGCGATCGACCCGGTAGCGCGCCCGCGAGTCGGGAGCGACGACGACCTCGTCGTGGCCGAGCAGTTCGAGGCAGTGCGCGTGCGGAGACACGAGCGTGCGCGTCGTGCGCGTCGTGGCGGAGCGGCGAGTCGGCATCGGGGGCACGGCCCGTCAAGCCTACCGCAGGCGTCATCTCCGCACACGCCCGGAGTGCGCGGCGCCAACGGGCAGTGGCCAGGCGGGGGAACGCCAGCCACCGCGGGAGCGCCCGAGACAGTGACCGGCGGCCGCCCGCCGGGGCGTGCACGGTCGCCTCTCGACGGCCGTGCGACGGTTCGGTATACTGTCGCTCTTGCCAACGCGCCGAGAGGCGTGTCCCGTGCGGAAGTGGCGGAATTGGCAGACGCGCTAGCCTCAGGAGCTAGTCCGGGCAACCGGGTGGGGGTTCGAGTCCCCCCTTCCGCACCATCGAATTATCTTGGAAAATTCGCACGTTCACGACCGACGCTTGCGCGTCGTGTGTACGGCGTGGCCCGGGCGAGAGGGCCGAGTCTTGCAGGTTGTTTGCAAGTCCGTCAGAACGACGCGCGGACGGTCACGCCGGCCCCCACGTCCGGTGCACACCCCGGGGAGTAAGATGCCACCCAAGGAGTGACGCACATGCCCCACGCGTGGCCACGGTCACTGCTCGCACTGGTCCTCTTCGTCAGTCTCGCGGCGTCGACCTCCGTCGCGTCGTCACAGCCCGATCCCGCCGCGCCGCCAGTCTCGCTCGACGTCACCAACGTCCACATGCTCGGCACCATCGTGGAGTTCACCCTGCGCAGCCGCGCGGATCGGACGGCGACGGCGTGGGTGGTGGAGTTCGGCCCCCCGACAGACGCCGGCGCGCCGCGTGGAAGCATGTCGGTCGACTGCTACAAGCTCCGCGTACTGCCCGACACGCAGCCACAGGCGCCCCCATCGGCCGCCAGCACGTCGGGGTGCCCGCTGGCGCCTGGCGCCGAGGCGGTGATTCTCGGAAGCGGCCCCGCCGATCTCATCGATGCGCGGGTCGTTGCGGTGATCTTCGACGATGGCACCACCGAGGGCCGGGCGGCCGGGATGCTGGCGCGGCGCGAGGCCGAGGCGCGTGCCTGCGACAAGTGGCTCTCCCTCATCGACGCCGCGATGGCGTCAGCCGATGACGTCGCCGTGTCGTTGTTGCGGGTGAAGCTCGACGCCGCGCGGTCGGCGCCCGACGAACTGGTCGCCACCGAACTCGTCGATCAGCTCCTCAAGCGGGTGATCGACGAGCGCGCCTCGCTCCGGAGTGCCCTGACGTTCGTGCGCGACTACCTGGGCCGCGTGCGCCGCGAAGCCACGCGCCACGTCACGCACACGTCGGCCTGACGTGGGGCCGAGGGCGAGCGCCGAGGTCACCGTGAGCAACGGCGTGTGGCTGCCCGCCGGGCCGCACGGCGATGTCGCGACGCGTGCGTCGCGGCAGGAGTAGGATCACCGCGTGGAACTGCGCACGCTGCCGTGGACGACCGAGATCGTCCTGCGAGGCCCCGGGCCCGGGCGCGTGCTCTTCTTCGCCGGATTCGGGTCGGGGCCCGAACCGCTGCGTGACCTGGCCGAGGCCGTTCGCGCGCACACGGGGGCCACGGTCGTCGTGGCCAGCCTCGCGCACCACGGTGGCAGCACGCCCGATTTCTACGCGAGCCGATCGTGGCACTACCTCGAGGCCGCCGAGCGCCGCTTCGCCGCGTTCGTCGATGAAGGCGAGGGGCCGATCGTCGTCGGTGGGTATTCGACGGGCGCGCTCGTAGCGCTTCTGCTGACCGCGCGCGCGCCGGCGCGCGTGTCGGGCCTCGTCCTCGTCTCGCCGGTGCTGCGGCTGTCGAGCAGCGAGCGCCAGCTCGCGGCGTACACGGTGATGTCGACGTACTATGCCGTGCTGCCGGCGACGATGCTCGGGACGGTTGCCGCCCTCGCGTGGTACGCGCGGTCGCGCAGGTGGAAACTCCATCGTTCGGCGCTCGCCGTCATGGGGTCGGTCGCGATGTTCGCCTCGGCGGCCGTCGGCCTGCGCGGGCTGACCGTGCCGCTTGCCCCAGGTGGGCCGCTGATGCGTGACGGCGAGGAGGTGTTGCCGGCGCACTTCACCCGCGCCTCGCTGATCACCGGGTCGACGCTGGTGCCGCTGCAACTCGCGGCACGCTGGCGCCTGAGGCAGATCGAGCGCCCCGTGTGCTTCGTGTTCGGCGAACGCGACACCACGGTCGACGTGCGGTTCGGCACGCTTCGGGCTGCCGAGACGCCAGGGGCAGAACTGCACGTCGTGCCCGGCGCGCCGCATCGTGTCGCCACCGATGCGCGGTGCCACCCGATCGTGGCGTCGTTCGTCGCACGCGCGCTGGCGGGGCCGGTGCCCCCGCGGCAATGACGGCCAGCTCTTCGGTTCTTCCCTCCAGGCCGCGGCGACGCTCTGCTAGCCCGTGGCGCCGCTCACGCTGACCGCCTCCGGCGTATCCTAGGCGCGCTCCGTTCCGCGCCGGTGACGGAGCCCCCCCGAGTCTGTCGAGCGTCGCGATGTGCGTCTTTGTCCGGTCTCGTCCTCAACGGCTTCTCTGCATCTCACTCGCATTCATGCTGGTGTCCGCGGCCGTGCCGTCGGCGTCTGCGCAGGATGGCGCGCCGGGCACGCTGCGCTTCCGCAGCGGCGCCTGGCAACCGCCGGTCGCCTCGGCGCCGCTCGTGTCGGGTGACGGTCCTCGCCACGAGATCCTGCAGTTCGACGATGCGGTCGATCGCGCGCGGGTCGAGTCGCTCGCTGCGGCAGGCGTGAGGCCGCTTCGTTTCATCCCCGACAACGCGGTGCTCGTCGGCACCGACGGGCCGTCTGACCTGTCGTCGATCGCCGGCCTTCGGTGGCGCGGGGCACTTCCGCCCGCGGCGAAGGTGAGCCTCGACACGCGCGCGTGGATGCAGTCGTCGCCGGCGCAGGCCTCGCTGCAGGTGATCACGATGCACCCCGATGTCGCCCGTGCCGACGCCGAGGCCCTGGTCGCCACTCTTGGCGGTGTCGTCGACGACCGGGCATCGCTTGGCGGGGCAGTGGTGCTGGCCCGCGTGACGCGCGAGGCCATCGGGCGCCTGGCCGATGCGGATGCCGTTGCCTGGATCGTCCCGGCGAACGAGGCCATGGCCGA